>CAMEWU010000012.1 GCA_945946715.1 uncultured Clostridium sp.
TGTGTTCTTATGTATTCCGCCATTATATCATACCGGTGCTAAGATGCATTGGTTTGGTAGTCTGATATCCGGAGGAAAGGCAGTATTACTGAAGGGAACAAAGCCGGAATTTATCATGGATACAATATCAAAGGAACATTGTACTATTGTCTGGCTGTTGGTGCCATGGGCACAGGATATTCTGGATGCATTGGATAGTGGTAAAATTAAGTTAAGTGATTATGAATTAGATCAGCTGCGATTAATGCATATTGGTGCACAGCCGGTTCCCCCAAGTTTGATTAAACGGTGGATGGAATATTTCCCACATCATCAGTATGATACGAACTATGGATTATCCGAATCTATCGGGCCGGGCTGCGTTCATTTAGGTGTAGAAAATATACATAAAGTTGGTGCAATCGGTATACCAGGGTATGGATGGGAAGTAAAAATAGTAGATGAAGCAGGCACACCGGTAAAGCAGGGAGATGTTGGAGAGCTTTGCGTCAAAGGTCCGGGAGTCATGACCTGTTATTATAAGAATCCGGAAGCAACCAATGAAATATTAAAGGATGGCTGGCTGTTTACCGGAGATATGGCAATGCAGGATGAAGATGGTTTTATCTTTTTAGTAGACCGGAAAAAAGATGTAATTATCAGTGGTGGTGAAAATATCTATCCGGTTCAGATTGAGGACTTTATTCGGTGTCATTCTGCGGTAAAAGATGTAGCAGTAATTGGCTTGCCGGATAAGCGTTTGGGTGAGATAACTGCAGCGATTATAGAAGTAAAAGATGGATATGACTGTTCAGAAGATGAAATGAATCAGTTCTGCCTGAAACTTCCGCGATATAAACGACCAAAGAAGATTATTTTTGCGGATATTCCACGAAATCCAACGGGTAAAATAGAAAAACCGAAACTGCGTAAAATGTATGGTGCTGAGCGACTGGTAGAAGAACAGAATAAGGCATAAATAAGGAAATGCGTTCTATGAATTAATTAAGTGATTGGGTGTTTCAGAAATTTTTGGAGGTAAATATTTTAGTAAAGAATCAGAAGGGAGGAATTGATATGAGACGATGGAATAAGGTAAGTGTAAAAGTGGCGGCAGGCATCCTGACAGCCCTCATGATAACCGCACAGGCAGTTCCGGTACACGCATCCGCAGGCTGGAACGTAAACAGTACCGGATGGTGGTGGGAGGAATCCGACGGAAGTTATCCGGCGGGTGAATGGAGACAGATTAACGGTACGTGGTACTACTTTGACGGAGACGGATACATGGCAACGGGCTGGAGAAACCTTGGCGGTACCTGGTACTACTTAGACGGCAGTGGAGCGATGGTAACGGGCTGGAGAAATATCGGCGGTACCTGGTACTACTTCTACGGAAGCGGTGCAATGGCAAGCGATACCACAATCGACGGTTACTATCTGGATGCATCCGGGGCATGGGTAGAAAATACCGCTTCCAATACTTCCGGACAGTGGGTGTCAAGTGGAAACCGCTGGTGGTACAGGAACGCAGACGGAAGTTATCCGGCAGGGGGCTGGAAGGAAATCGGCGGTACCTGGTATCTGTTCGATAAGGACGGATGGATGTTAACCGGATGGCAGACCATGGGCGGTAACTGGTACTACATGGACAGCAGCGGGGCAATGTTAACAGGATGGCAGAACATCGGAAACGACTGGTACTGTCTGGAAAGTGACGGACACTGGAATGTGAAAGCCGGGAACAATCCAAATGCGGAAAAGCCAAGCTCAGGCGGAAGTACCACAGCCGAAGAAACCCCGGAACATGTGCATGACTGGCAGCCAGTGTTCGGAGAATCAATCGTGCATCCAGCGGAAGGGTATTGGGAAAAGGTTCTGGTGGCACCGGAATATTATAATCCTATTACGGAAGACCACATGCTTTGTAGCCACTGTGGGTTTGACTATACTCTGAATCCAGATGTTAGCCAGACGAGCCATACCTGTCCAGATGGAACATTTGGTGCTGGGTGTCATAATGATGATGTAATAGTAGGATACGAAAAGGTAGAAGCTATATATAAAGACCAGTTCGTGGTAACAAAGGAGGCATGGACGGAGACCCCGGTTATCGGTTACACCTGCAGTTGTGGAGCCACCAAAGAAGCTGAATAATAATTAATGAAGGAAAGAGGCTGTTTTTGAACAGTCTCTTTTTTGCGTTTAAAATTCTATTTTTTTTGACAAACAGCAAAATTCTTATATAATAAAATACGACACAATACGCCATAATCAGACAACTGCTGATTGTGGGAAAATAAGAAAGGAGTGTTTGCAAAATGAAGAAAAAACGCAGACTGAGCCGGCGGATACTGCCGGTACTGCTGTCATGTGCGATGGTTCTGCAGACGCTGGCGGGGATTGCCCCGCAGACGGTGTATGCCGCAAATGACACGTTACACTGCATCAACCCGTGGACCGGCTATGGGAACATGCCGGTGACGAAAGGGGATGGCACAGTTGTGTACCACCCGCAGGTTACATACGGGAACGATGCCAACGGGACACCGAGGGCGGTGTTCTGTATTGACCTTGGAGCGGCGTTGTCCAGCGGGGATGAATATACGCTGGTTGACCCGGATGCGTACACGGAGCTGAACGCAAAACAGAAGCTTGCCATAGCCTATGCAACGGGAAACGGGGCGGTAACCCAGCCGTATGCGGATCCGGTTACCGGGTTTGCGGGGGCAGCCGGCACAGCGGAAGCACAGGCAACCCTTCAGAAATTCTGGTCTACCCAGCTGATGATCTGGTACTTCGTGGAAAAATACGATGACAGCACGGTAGACAAGGGTGGACTGGACTGGGCAGGCGTGGAAGCCACCTGTAATTCCGGCTGGGGTGACCTGACGGAGTGTAATCGAATCTGGGATTACGTCTATAACAATGTGCGCTGCTCCTCCTTTAGGAGGAACAGCGCACAAAAAAATAAATGTGTATGTAGAAGTAAAGAACATACACATAAAAGGAGGGAGAATAAATGTATAGATATACGAATACAACTGTATCATATTTGCATTTGCATTTTGTGTTTTGCACACGATATAAACGTAAAATATTTATTTGCAAAGATATAGAAGAAAGATTAAAGGAATTAATACAAAAAAAATGTAATGAGCTCGAAATAGATATTCTATCACTAGAATGTAATAAAGAATATGTTCATATCTATTTGTCAATTCCACCCACATTAAGTCCATCGGACATAATGCAGAAAATTAAAAAATATACAAGTAGAATCTTGCGGGAGGAGTTTATCAATCTATCTTCTATGCCTGCACTTTGGACCAGATGTTACTTAGTTTCAAGCGGTGAATTAACAGATAAGGAAATAAACGACTTTATAAAAACGCAAAAAACAAGAGATTAAAGTTATTGTCAATGTATTACAAAAAACAGCAATATCCCAATTACTATTATGCTATAGACTTGCGTTAATACCAGTAAAACGGTTGTTTGATTATCTTGCAAAAGAGCAGGTTAAGATATTTCGTAGTGATTTTAAGATCGTTGCTGTTTTTTTTGCTCAGAAGCTCGTTTTGAAGAGGTAATGTATGATTCAAAGAAAGGAAAAGTGAAGAACATGCGGGAATTTTTGGACAGAATAGAGGCTATGGGAGAGATTAAAGGTAAAATTAAAGGTAAAATTGAATTATTAACAGAAGATGGGTATACCATCGAACAGATAGCAGACCGGTTGGAACTTTCTGTTGAAGAAGTTAATGAAATTATTGCCAAAATGTCTTCCGATTCGTTTTTGTAGTGTCTGCTTGTATAAGCAGGAAACAGTTGCCGTAATTTTCGATGTGTAGATGACAAAGGGCAAAAACTGTGATACACTACAGATGTGGGAACGGTTGACCCCTTGGGAAAGGGGGAGATGCCTATGGTTACATATGAAAATTTAATCCAAATAGGATTGTTTTTAGTGGCACTAATAGGTCTTGTATACAAGATAATTTCCGATAAAAAGGATAAAAAATAATCCGCCCCTCTGCCAAAGGCGGATTATTTTTTTATAATCATCGTACTTGCAAGGGGCACAACCTAGTACCACCTTGTAAAATTATAATAACATGAAGCATTGAAAATTTCAATGATATTTTTACGATTCTGTCATTGAAAGATTTGATGTTATTTTTTTGCTCTATTTTGTAGTGTCTGCTTGTATAAGCAGGAAACAATTTTCTCTGTATCATAGACGTTTTTATGCAAATATGGTATATTGTTGTGAAACTAAAAGAACTACGCTTTAAATGTGAGGTATTATCTATGCAGAGAGTGTTTTTAGCTGTATCGGATGAGGAAGAACGTGTACGAATTCATAATCTGATTACACATCAGGAAACAATAGAAATAGTAGGGGAAACGGAGAACGGGGAAGAAGTGCTGGACAAGGTTCTGTTACTGGAGCCGGATGTGATTATCATGAACCTCATCCTGCCCGGAATGGATGGTATTGAAGTATTAAAACAGTTACAGAAGGTTCATGTGGATACCGGTATTATTGTGGTATCCTATATCCGTGACCCGCGGTATGTCATGAAAGCAATTAATCTGGGTGCTACCTATTACATGATAAAACCGTATCGTACAGAAGCCCTTTTGGATAACATAAAGCAGCTGGATGATACAGTGGAAGGTGAGATAAAGGAACAACTGAATGTTAGAATTACCGGAGTTCCGGAGAAAGATATTAAACTGATTTTAAATCGGATTGGTGTGCCTCAGTCAACTAAGGGTTGGTTATATCTTCAAGATGCAATAAGGGAATTTATAGACAATCCCAACTATAAGATTAACGATCTTTATGTTGAATTGGCAGAAGAGTACCAGACAACACCGGCAGCTATAGAACGTGCCATGCGTCATGCGGTGGAACGGACCCTGCAGGTGGGACAGCGGGATAAGATGGAATCAGTACTGTCAATTCCTGCAGGCATAAATAAAATTCCGGTAAAGGAATTTATCCGAAGAATTGCAAATATATATAAAATGTATAACGTGGGTGATTTCTTATAAAAAAGGATACGGTGCTGATTGCAGTAGATGAGAAATGGCTGGGAACTTCTTACGAAGTAACCAGCCATTTCAAATGAGGGGAGAGAGGATTCAAATATATGAAAAGCTCTTACAAGATTTAATATACGGATAAAGTGTGTTTATTTTGTGTTCAAAAAATGAGAAAATTCTAAAGAAAATATAACGAGAGAATAATGAACCTTTTGAGACTTATTTACAGACATAAAATGACTCTGATTTGTAAATAATAGATGCTAGAAGTAAGTACAAGAGGTGATAAGCAAATGGCAAACATTGTAGAGTATCTGAACTGGAGAGGTGATTTATCCTTTGAACAGAGTCCGTTAAATGAAATCGATGGATTGATCTTGGCGAATCTGTCTTATGTGCCATTTGAAACAATTGTATCTTCTCCATGGGAGGAACAAAGTATTACGCTACAGGAAGCATCCGAGTTGTTCTGGCAGGAACAGGAAGAAAAAAAGCTAATCCGGGAATTTTCTTTGATAAAAATGGCACCGTTTGCCATGCGCAGGATGGCAACAACCAGAAGATTTCAGAATCTGAGGTTGAAATACTATCAAAATTCCATTAGCCAGGAAGAAGAAAGTCAATTTAGTGCATTGTGTATACAATTTGAAGACGATTCTACATTTGTTTCTTTTCGTGGTACGGATGATACAATGATTGGTTGGAAAGAGAATTTTCGTATGTGTTTTGAAACTGTACCTGCACAGAGAAAGGCTTTAGATTATCTGAATTATATCAGTCAGAAAAGTAAAGGAACCCTTTGGCTGGGAGGACATTCAAAGGGTGGAAATCTGGCAGTGTATGCCGGTGCAAAGGCAAAACCGGAAGTACAGAGACGAATTCAGGGGATTTATAACTATGATGGACCGGGTTTTTCTAAAACCATGTTGGCAAGTAAAGGATATCAACAGATTGCAGACCGAATTCGGAAATTTGTTCCGGAAGCTTCAATGATAGGAATGCTGTTGGAACATGATGAGAATTATACCATTATCAGCAGTGAAGAGCAGGGGATTAGACAGCATGACCCAATTTCATGGAGAGTATTTGGAGACAAATTTATATCTCTGCCGGAACGAAAAAGGGATAGCCGCATTATGGATAGAACATTGCATGACTGGATTTATTCCTTATCATTGGATGAGAGAAAAACACTTGTTAATACTGTGTTTCAAACCATGAAGGATACGGATATTCATAGGATGCAGGATTTTGGAAATCATCAGTGGAAGGGAAAACTGTGGCAGATGCAGAAACAACTGCGAAAAAATCCAATCCGTTATCAGCAGGTAAAGCAGGCAGGACATCAGATGATGGAAGAGTTTCGTAAGGCATTTGTCTCTATGAGGAAGTTAAAACAGAAATATCCCAAAAGAAAAACCTCGTTATGAGGTTTTTCTAGTGATTGGACATAAATACAGGTGTCTTTTTTTGGTTTCGATATTGTCCCGGTGTAACACCGGTTACTTTTTTGAATACATTTTGAAAGTAACTCTGACTGGAAAAATACAGATAATTACTGATTTCAGTTAATGATTTATCTGTATAGGATAGTAGGATACAGGCTTCTTCTATCTTGGTCTTGGTTATAAACTCAGATAAACCTACTCCGGTCTCAGCCTTAAAACGCTTTAAGAAGTAGGAGGTACTTAAATTAACATAGGAAGCAATGGTATCTGCCTGCAGGGGCTGGTTAACATGTTCTTTAATATAATGAATAGCACTAATTACGGGTTGGGAAGCATTCTTGTATTTGACTTCCCGTTCTACCCGCTCCGTAAAATCCATAGGCATTTGTTTAAGTAAACGCTCTACATCTGTAACGTTGCCATAGCTTTCACTGGTTCGGATATAGATATCACTTAAGTTATAAGCTTCTTCAATATCCATTCCTCCGGCAATGGCGGCACGGGTATACATTGTACAGGCGGCTATAAAGATATTCTTTGCTTGTCGAAGCCCATCCTTGCCAATCGTGCCCTGATGGCCGGGCATGGGAGTGATAAGATTTTTTTTCATACCTTCGGTATTCCCACTGGCAATCAAATCCATTTTCTGCATTTCAAAAAGATAGGTATTATGAATGGCTTCATTTTCCCGGGATTCGTATGCAGTATGGGTATATTCAATATTAATATTTGATTCAGTTTTGCTTGAATTGCATCCGATTTCATCTATGGTGATTGATTTATGATTGCATGCAAAATGTAAGCAACATAAATAAGAAAGGAATCGATGCAAAGGTCCATTAGGCAGACCGGTTAAATAGATTTTTATCCGTTCTTCATCATTAGGTGGAATGTGCATTTCCTGAATAACTGTAGGTAGAATTTCTTTGGTAACAGGCATAAGAAAATAAGGCCCGATAAACAGCCAGAGATTATCTTCCTCCAGTTGAATTAATCCATAATAAGCCTCAAAGGTGGTGGATAAATAAGAAACTGGTGTGCCTTGTTCCTTTAAACTATGGTAAGAAGAGCGAAAGTGTTCTGTTAATCCAATAGCAGAAGGAATTTGAAATACCACCTCATCATCCCGAAACAGACAAAGCGGGATATTATTCACATCAAATAAGTTATTTAAGAATACAATATACTCATTGATTTGCATGATAGACTCCCTTTCTGATTCTAAGAACAAAAAGTGCTTGCTCATAGTTTTATTTGCTTTGACAGTACCACATTGTGGAAAAATTGGCAAGATAACGAAATATGAATTTTAGAACGGAATCGTTAATCGGGATGTTGTATTGCACTTAATACAAAAAGAAGGTATACTGGCTTTGGATAACGTCAGAAGAAAAGAGGAAGACCTTTGGAACAGAAACAGTTTTTGAAAAATGAGAGGACAGCTTTTATCTGGGTAAATGTAGGGTGTCTGATTCTATTTATCGGTTTAATGATTTGGAAATATTGTCCGGCGTTGCATACCTTAAGCAATGCCTGTGTGTTTCATGAAATCTTTCATTTGTATTGCCCGGGATGTGGAGGAACCAGAGCAGTATATGCATTGCTTCAACTGGATTTATGGAAGTCTTTTTTATATCATCCTATTGTTTTATTTATTGCATTGATTCTGGTGGAATATTATGTTGGAGCAATTGTGACACTGATTCGAAGAAATGGAAAACGATATTATTATTTGCGTGTCTGGTTTTGTTATGTGGCATTGGGAATTGTAGTAGTGAATTTCGTTGCACGGAATCTGCTACTGGTATTTGGGCATATTGATTATATCGGAGACCTGCTTCCGTATTGGATAAACAGATGAATTATTTTGGATTAATATTTTTTGCTTTATTTCTGACAGGAAATGGGTTATACTTATTTTATCAATGCGTACAGTGATGTACGACTATACCACAAATGGAGGATTTATTATGTTAGTATCAGCAAAAGAGATGTTGACAAAGGCTAAAGCCGGTCATTATGCAGTTGGTCAGTTCAACATCAACAATCTGGAATGGACAAAGTCAATTCTTTTAACTGCACAGGAGTTACAGTCTCCAGTTATCTTAGGCGTGTCTGAAGGTGCTGGTAAGTACATGACTGGATATAAGACAGTTGCAGCTATGGTTAAAGCTATGATTGAAGAGTTAAATATTACAGTTCCTGTAGCACTTCACTTAGACCATGGTTCATATGAAGGTGCTAAGAAGTGTATTGAAGCTGGTTTTTCTTCTATCATGTTCGATGGTTCACATTATCCAATTGAAGAGAACATCGCTAAGACAAAGGAATTGGTTGAGACCTGTAACAAGTTAGGCTTATCTCTGGAAGCAGAGGTTGGTTCTATCGGTGGTGAAGAAGATGGTGTCATCGGTAAGGGTGAATGTGCAGATCCTCAGGAATGTAAAGCAATCGCTGATTTAGGTGTTACTATGTTGGCAGCAGGTATTGGTAATATTCATGGTAAGTATCCGGACAATTGGGAAGGATTAAGCTTCGAGACATTGGATGCAATTCAGCAGTTAACAGGCGATATGCCATTAGTATTACACGGTGGTACAGGTATTCCGGAAGACATGATTAAGAAAGCAATCTCTCTTGGTGTTGCTAAGATTAATGTAAATACTGAGTGCCAGTTATCCTTTGCAGCAGCTACCCGTAAGTATATTGAAGAAGGTAAGGATTTACAGGGTAAGGGATTTGACCCACGTAAGTTATTAGCTCCGGGTGCAGAGGCTATTAAGGCAACTGTTAAGGAAAAGATGGAATTATTTGGTTCTGTAGGTAAGGCGTAAATTTAACGAGAACTGATAATATTAAGAAAGACTCCTGTCTGAATGAAACGTAGTGATTTCAGACAGGAGTCTTTCTTATAGTACTTTAGCAATTCGCAGGAGAATTTCCTGCGTTTCTTTTTGCATACTTTTTGTGACGTTCAGTAATTCTTTTTCTGTTACGGAAGTGGCATGATGATATTCATTTCCTAGAATATAGTCCACCGTTGTATCCAATGCATTGCATATGTTTACTAAAAGAGTTAGAGAAACTTTGACCTTGTTTGTTTCAATATTACTGATGTGTGAAATGTTAACATCAGTCATTTCAGCTAGATTTTCCTGAGTTAACTGTCGTTCGATTCGTACTTCTTTAATCCGTTGTCCAATTTGAGAAAAATCCAATTCTTTCATACATAGAATCTCCCTTACAAATATTGATGTAATTGTAATATTTTTCTAGCTATAGTATAATGACCTGTAAATATATAAATTATAGCTATAGACAAAAATATAAAAGGGTGTTAAAATAAATTCGCACATACGAATAGTTGTTAATGATATTAATATGGAAGAAATATGAAGTTAATATACGAAGTGGGTTGCTAATAACTATGAAAGATCAGGAAAATCGTAGAATTTCTATTATTACATATTGTCTATTTGTAAGCTGCCTGGTTTTGGCTGGCGGCTTTTTTGAGTATGTATCCTGCTTAATGGTGACTGTTTTGACGGGAATATTAGGTATTTGCTGGTGGCGGGCAGGAAAGATTAGTCTGCCATCCATTGTCAGCTTGATACCCATAGCTGTTATCCCACTTGGTTATCTTATAACCTGCTTATGGGGGATTGATCGAGGGATGGCAGTGCTGGGATTTTTTAAATTTCTGCCACTGCTATTATTCTTTCTGTTATTAACGTTACTTGGAAAACAAAAAGAATGGTTAATCTCCATGTTACCGATTACCGGAACACTTATGACTTTATTTACGTTTTTAATGTCATTGTTTCCGGTATTTCAAGAGTATGTTTTGGTTGCCGGCAGATTGTCGGGAACCTTCCAATATCCCAATACTTATGCGGTTTTTTTATTGGTTTGTTTGATTATTGTATCCTTTCGAAGAGACTGGAAAGCAATTATTTATGCAGGAATTCTTCTTTTTGGTATTTATCAAAGCGGAAGCCGGACAGTTTATGTAATAACTGCCGGTATTGGGCTTGCTTTGGTTTTATATCATAAGGATATTCGAAAATATACGATTCCCTGTGTTGTTCTATTAGCCACGGGAGTTGGAATACTGGTTTGGAGACAATTGGGAATAGGAGCAAATCGATTAGGAACGTTATCTCTATCGGCAAGTACATTTCTTGGAAGATTACTGTATTTTCAAGATGCTGTTCCAATGATTTTAAAACATCCGTTTGGTATGGGGTATTATGGGTATTTTTTTGTTCAGCAAGAATATCAGACAGGTGTGTATTCTGTTTTAAGTGTCCACAATGAATGTTTGCAACTGATGTTAGACATTGGCATAATTCCGGCAGTTGTATTCTTTGGCTACTTAGTCTGGTCAATCATAAGGAAGGGACAGACAGGAAGAAATCGTTTTGTGTTAATTGCAATGTTATTACATGTTATGTTGGACTATGATTTTCAATTTCTGTCAATGCTATGGGTTCTGTTATTGTTCTTGGATACGGAGCAGAAAAAGGAATACGCTATCCGTAGAGTTGGTAAAAGCGGATTGCTGATAGGTTCATTCTGTCTGATTGCCGGAGCCGTAATATTCGGTTTCTCTTGTTTCTGTTATAACAATGGAAATTATAAAAGGGCGTTTGCATGGGGACACTATCATACCATGGCAGAAGTTTATCTGATGTTAGAAAGTGAAGATGCAGAAGAAGGTTATCAGTTGGCAGATGATATCATAAGCAGAAATACCCATGTGTATCAGGCTTATGCTGTGTTGGCCAGACAACAGTTGTCACAGGGAAATGTGGAAGAATTTATACGATTGGAAGAACGTGCATTGACGTTGGCACCCTATGAGAATCAGGAGTATCAAAACTATGTAGATGCATTAAATGCATGCTGTGAACGATATGTAGAGTCTGGAAATATAGAAAGTGCCGGAATCTGTCTAAAGCGGATGGAAGGTGTGGAAACTCGATTGCAGGTGTTATCAGAAAGAACAAGTTCACTTGGATGGAAAATCAAGGATGTACCGGAAGTGGAATTGCCAACAGAGTATATGGAAATGATAGAGACATGGAAGGATGTATTGGATGAATAAGCGTGAGATAATCGGGATATTTGCCATTGCAGGAATATGTACCGCCATCATTTTGTTTGGATTATTTTTTGGAAAAAAGACAGTAAAATTAGTGGATGCTTCTGGAGAGGTGTTTGCCTCTATCGAAAAAAAGGGAGAAACCATTCATTATGTGTGCGAGGAAGATGAAATGGCATATGTAAGTATGATTTGGGAAGAAGCCTGTCAGATTGTGATGGAACAGGAAGGATACCAGAGAGAGCAGGCGGAGGAGTGGTTATTCCGGAAACAGGCTGAGTGCTATACCTTTTATGATAGAGAGATACAGGGAAAATTAGTACAGGCTTATGAGAAGCACCAAATGGAAATGAATGGCAATTTTGCAGCTTCCGTCAATGATATTCATGGAAAAGTTTTGGCATGTTACAGTGTAGGCAGAGATCAGGCGGATGCGAACTATGTACTGGCATCAACCTATGCAGGTTCTACCATGAAACCATTAAGCGTGTATGGTCCGGCTATGGAAGCCGGCATATTACATTGGTCCTCCATGTTGCCGGATGAACCTTATACAGTGGTGTCGGATAAAGAGGGCAATCTGATAGACTGGCCTCAAAATACGGTTCCCTATACCTATGAGGACTATATGGTGGCAGATGCATTACAGAAATCCTTAAACACTGTAGCAGTTCAGGCATTGAAGGAATATGGAGTGAGAAATGCAGTTCAATTTATGGCAGAAAACTATCAGATAGATGTATCAGAGGAAGAAGAAATCATTGCGAAAGAGGGCGAAGATGAAGTATTAGGTAATCTGGCATTGGGGTATTTACGCAGTGGGGTTACAGTCAAGAATATGGCAGGGTATTATCAGGTGTTTGCAAATGGTGGTACCTATACACCGGCACATGGAATCCAGAGGATGGAAATAAAAGGTACTTGTTATTATCAGCATTCAGAGGAAGCCAGACAGGTATTTTCACCGGAAACCGCGTATATTTGCAACCGAATGCTGAAGCGTGTGGTAGAAGAAGGTGGAACCGCACCAAGTGCGGCAATACCGCAGGTGGATATTTGTGGCAAGACCGGAACCTCAGATGATTATGCTGACAACTGGTTTATCGGCTGTTCCCCTCAATATGTATGTGCTGTCTGGCACGGAAGCAGGGAAGGAGCATATGAACCGGATCATAAGGGCTCTGTACTGGTATTTCATGACTTTATGGAACAGATGCATCAGGAAGGACTGGAGTTTGAACAACCGGAAGGAGTTGTGAAAGTATCAATTTGTGAAAAGACAGGATGCTTGGCGGGTACACAATGCGAAAGCATAACCTATGGGTATTATTCTTCGGAACATCAGCCTGTACAGTGTACAGAAGAAGAAACCCGATGACTATAGATTATGAATTTGGAGAAAGGAGAAACGAGAAAGGAAAACAAACGATGAAAAAAGGAGGAGAAAGAGCATGACCAAAATTGAAAAACGAGTGGTTGTTATGATTACATCTATGTTAATGGTACTGTCTATGCTCTCAGGAGTTACGGTTTCTGCACAGGAATGGAGTGGAAATGAAATAACAGAGGCTATCAGTATAGACGGTTCTTATACCGGCAATGTAGATGCAGGAAACAGTCTGTGGTATAGCTTTACACCGAATGAAACAGGCACATATCGGTTCTATACAGTAGGAACAATGGATACCTGTGGTTGTCTGTACAGTGCTGACCAACAGGTAATAGGAAGTGATAATGATGGTGGTGAGAATCTGAATTATTCCATATCTGCTGCGTTACAGGCAGAGGTGACATATTACCTGGAAAGCAGATTTTTTTCAGATTTAGATGCGGGAGAAATAACGGTATCAGTTGAGCGGGTAGCAGAAGCAGAACCGCAGTTAAATGTGGCTTCCGTAGAAAATAGTAATGAAGCAGTCATGGCATCTGTAGCATCTGTAAGTGTTGCTGCTGCCAGTGCGGATGTTATATCCGGCGATTATACCTATGCAGATTTAGCAGATGGAACTGTAAAAATAACCGGATATCAGGGAACTGCGACAGATATTTCAATTCCGGGAACGTTAGATGGAAAGACAGTAAGTATCATTGGTGAGGAAGCATTTCACAGAAGTGAAGTAACTTCTGTAACGATTCCAAAGAGTGTTACTGAAATACAGTATTTGGCATTCAGATACAGTTCAGTATCAACGGTATCTTTTGAGGCGGAAAGTCAGTTAAAAACGTTAGGAAACCAGTGCTTTGAAGGAGCTTCTATTACTAGCATTAATTTGCCAAGTGGTTTAGAAACAATTGGTTCGGCTGCGTTTGCCGGTTGTGGATCTTTGGTAACAGTTAGTTTGCCAAATACAGTAACAACAATAGGAAGCAGTACGTTTGCCGGTTGTGGAAAAATAAAGAAGATTACAATTCCGGATAGTGTTACATCATTAGGTGCCTCTTGCTTTGAGTACTGTGGAGCATTAGAGAAGGTAACGTTGGGAAAAGGAATTTCTACTATTAAAGAATATACTTTTTTTTGCTGTTATAGCTTGAAGAATATTTCAATGCCTGAATCTATTACAGGCATAGAGTATGCAGCATTTGATGGAGCAGGATTAACTGAAATTAAGATTCCAAATGATTGTACTTATATTGATGCATGTGCATTTATGGATTGTCCATTAGAAAGCGTTGATTTAGGAACTGGTATAAAAACCATTCGGGAATATGCGTTCTATAATACGAAAATTACCAGTTTGGTTGTGCCGGATAGTGTGACTAAAATTGCATATGAAAGCTTTGGCTCAGATACCTTACAGTCCATTCAGATGCCGGAGGATTTATCGGATTTAAACGTGATTTCCGGTGCTTTTCAGAATACTGCTTGGTGGAAAAATCAGGCAGAGGGACTTGTAAGTATTGGTTCTATGGTATATGGCTATAAGGGGACAGCACCACAGACGGTAGTGATTCCGGAAGGGACTACAGCCATTTCTGCTCTTGCCTTCTATTATGATACGGATGCATCGACTGTTCGCTATGAAATCCCGGTTAGTGTAGTCAATATTGGAGACTATGCAATTGGGTATCAGGTAAGTGATGGAGAAGGTATCCTTCTTAAAGATGCTATGGATGTAAAAGAACAACAAGGTTGGACTGGCAGTTTTACATGGTTTAATGAGACCAAAATCGCAAAGCGTTCCGACGTAGTCATTGTAGGTGGTGTCGGCACCGCTGCGGAAGTCTATGCAAAGCAGCATGGCTTTACCTTTGAAGCAAAGACTTATCCACAGGATGCTCCGGCAGCACCGGTGGTTGCAAGTAAGACAACAACCAGTGTAACCCTTCAGGAGATGAGTGGCTGTGAGTATTCTATGGATGGTACAAACTGGCAGACCTCCTCTACGTTTAGTGGGTTAACGCCGGATACAGAGTATACATTCTATGCAAGAAAAGCGGCAGGTGGCTGCTATGATGCAAGTGCCGGTAGCACAGGAACAACCGTAAGAACCGATAAAGAAGTACCTGTATCAAATGGAGAATGGTTACAGGATGGCACCGGTTGGTGGTATCGCCATGCAGATGGCAGCTATACTGCCAATGGTTGGGAATTTATTGATGGTTTCTGGTATTTATTCAATGGTTCCGGCTATATGCTGACCGGATGGCAGCAGGTTGGTGGAAATTGGTATTACCTGTATGCCAGCGGAGCTATGGCAAGTGATACTTATATTGGTGACTATTATGTAAATAGCGATGGTGTATGGGTAACTGTCCAGGCATCCGCAGGTTGGAAGCAGGATGGTACCGACTGGTGGTATTGCCATGCAGATGGCAGTTATACTACCAATGGCTGGGAACTGATAGGTGGCTTATGGTATTTCTTTAATGGTTCCGGTTATATGGAAACCGGTTGGATGTTAAATGGAGGTACCTGGTACTATCTGGGTGCTGATGGAGCCATGGCGACCGGCTGGCAATCAATTAACGGCAGTTGGTACTATTTTTATAGTAGCGGAGCTATGGCGGCAGATACTTATATTGGTGATTATTATGTAAATAGCAATGGTGAATGGGTAACTGCTCAGTCATCTGCAGGTTGGGAGCTGGATAGCATCGGCTGGTGGTATCGTCATGCAGATGGCAGCTATACAGTCAATGGCTGGGAGCTGATTGGAGGTTTATGGTATTTCTTTAACAGTTCCGGTTATATGCAGACTGGCTGGATTTTTGATGCTGGCAATTGGTACTACTTATATGACAGTGGAGCTATGGCAAGTGATACTTATATTGGCGACTATTATGTAAATAAAGATGGAGTCTGGGTAAACTAGAGTACATATCCCTTTGAAATGAGAACTGTATCCGTGGAATGAATGATATTTCCCGGGTACAGTTCTTTTCTTTTCATGGACTTATACAAATAAATATGTTAAAATTATAGAACAGGAAAAGAACGGACAGGGGGCGAATCATGAATATACTAATAGTTGAAGATGATTTTGTCAGCAGTAAATTTATGACAAAATTTCTTTCAAAATATGGAACCTGCCAGACTGCTGGAGATGGAGAACAGGCAGTTGAAATGTATAAAAAAGCAGTCGAGAATAAACAGCCATATGATTTGATTTGTATGGATATTTTGATGCCAAAGATGAATGGATATGAGACATTGGAACAGATTCGGAAATATGAGGAAGAACAAGGAATAACCAGGCAGCATGAAGCCAAGGTAATTATGACTTCCGGTATGGATACCAGTACCAATGCCATGAAAGCCTTTGAGTTAGGATGTGTGGCATATGCCTCAAAGCCAATTGATATTGTACAGTTTGATAATTTATTGCAGGAGCTGCAATTGATTTAGAGGAAATTATAGTAAAGAAAAAAGATTCTGGTTGTAAGTAAACTCACATCAGAATCTTTTTATGTTGTAAAGCATTTATACATACTGGTTATACAACATTCCGCTGTATATGGATGGCATATATGGATTTGGAAAGTTTTGCCTTGTATTTGGATAGGAGATAATGGTTTTATCTACATATTCCATTGGATTTAGGGTAATACGGTTGGTCGCTTCATTGATTGCATTTTTAAAGTCGGATAATTGGTGAAAGAGCTCTTGGAATTGTCCATTTTCTGTACTTTGGACTAGGAGTGCTTCATCCTTCTCCAAGTGTCCGCTTTCTGTTATCTTTAATCCCGATGCTTCTAATGCATTATGAAAATGTCGGGTAACTGCATTGATTTCCCGTAATAGTTTTTTTGAACCATTGGGATTGCCTTCTGTTTCGTTAGCCAGGTCGATTAAATTATTATAGTAGTGGACGAAGTCATCCACATCGTCTAATAACGTAGAATAATCTGGTGAAAGTCGGATAGTGGCTTCTTCCTGAGAAACTTGCCGTAATTCAATGCCGATTCCGTTGTTGATTGAAATCTGGTTGGAAGCAGAGGTTTGAGGTTCTCCATTTAAGAAGAATTCTGCATTAGCCGGTTGAACGGTTGTGGTATTAAGTCCTAAGGTATCAACCAAACCTTTGGACTGGCTGCCGACTACGGTGAATTGTAAACCATTTTCCAATGCTCCGATGCCGGAATCTTGGGATTCCAGGGTCAGAGCACTAGTGGTGCCGCTTTCCATAACTCGTGCACGGATGCCAATATTGCTGTTATTAATAGACATGGAAAGCCGACGCTGAATTCGTAGATTTGATTCACCTTTTTGGGTCTCTATTTCAAACTGGTATTCGCCATTTCCTTTTTGAATGGTAATATAGTGCATACCGGGTTGGATATCCGTTCCGGAAGCCAAAACCGGTGTTCCTTCATTTTTTTGGGAAGCTGCCAGCTGTGTAACCTGTAGTTTGATTTCTTCCGGAAGGGAATCATATTGCTCTGTTAAAAGACTAACAGAAATATCGGAAGGTGCGTCTGTGCTGACAGACATTTTCTTTGAAGCAGGATCAATATCTTCGCTTAAGAAAGCAGAGCTGGTTTTTAATTCCATAGCCGCTTCTTTGATTCCGATAACATAGGACTGGGTGGCTTCTGATAAGGAAAGCTTATAGAATGGTTTTGACTGATTCAGTTTAACCATGTTGTTGTACAAAGAACGAAGTTCGCTCTTTTTGTGCGAGTCGTATTTTGTGTTTGCAACTCGCGGCATTGCCATATGGTAAAAGTTATATACATTCATGGTAGCCATAAGCATTTCCTCCTTTCGCCTATTTTCCCAATTTAAATCTAATTATTCAATTTATATTTTACTATAAGATTGTGCGAAAATCTATAGATTTCATATAAAATGTTGCGTTTGGGACGGAAAAAGTATTTTCCCTATCGCAATAGACAATGAGTTTTTTTATTTGTATAATAGGAATAGTAATGTGAGGAGGAACCGCTATGACGACAGATATGAAGCGAAAAATTGTGCATATTCTATTATATATTGTATGGGCTATTATACTGGTGGGCTGTTACATAGCCATTTCTCAAATCGGAAGCGGTGCCTTGCAGGCAGTCTTGATGAGAAACGTGTTGTGTCTGTTCATGGGCGGAGGCTTTGCGATAATCGAGTTGGTTTCGTATATTGTGAATCGAATCCAGGATGCAAAGCAGTCAGCAGCAGACGGAGTGCAAGAACGATACACGAGAGAGAATGAAAGCACCTTAGAAGATAGCTTTGAACACATAGAGCAGAAACACTCAATTGCGACACTTGCATGGGTGGGATTTGGATTATTGTTTGTGGTGGTTGGAGTCAGTGGTATTCAGAACTATGCAAAGGATAAGAAAAGCGGACCGGTAGAAATTGTATTAACACAGACCAGTGTGGAACAACAACGGAATATCAATTCACGAAGAACATACAAGAGAAATCGATACTATCTGCGCGGAAGTCAGGAATCGTCAGTGAAGAGTTTTAATGTAACAGATTTGCTTGATCAGAATACCATGGATGCAATTAATGCGGAATCGCCACAGGTTGTTATTATCCAGTATCCTGAGACGAAAGCAATTCTGCAGGTTCAGGTGTATTTTGAAGACGGAATGGTAGTTGTACCGGATGGTCCTGCGCTTACCGGTTCGAATCACGTGGACGAGCCGGATTCGACGAACGTAACGACAACGGTTGATACAACAGATACTATTGCAACGACGGAAGCATTCGAGTCGACGGAACCTGCAGAGAGAGACGAAGGTGCTTATGAAGAGATTCCTATGGAATACTTATTAAGCGTGGACCGACCGTGTGAAGGGGAAGACCTTGCGACTACACAATTCAAACTGGAACACATGTGGCTTGAGGTCCGGTATGAAGATGGAGATTCGGTGTCAGAAGAGGATTATGATGAACTGAGAGAAAACTATAGAATTGAGTCAGATCAGACCTATATGGTATACAGTGGATATGATGGAACTTATGAAGTGATTGTAATATATGATAGAGAAAGCTCGGTTGTAGATCGACTGGTCGCAAGAAAGAAAAAGGTTTCAAATTAGTTATTGACAAATAAAAATGAATTTGTTATAGTTGCAACTGATGAACTGCCAAAGACAGCAGGTGCTGAAAAGCGTAAGGATAAAACGCCTGCCGAGGAAAGAATCGTTATGAACTTATTCATGTACGTTATCCGGTCTTTGCAGACCGGATTTTTTATTTCTTGAAGTAGTGCAGTCATTAAATAATATAGGAGGTGCACTATCATGGCTAAGGTAGAAATTAAGCAGCCAATCGTTGACGAAATTAAGGCGAATGTAGAAGGCGCAGCTTCAGCAGTATTAGTAGATTACCGCGGACTGACTGTAGAGCAGGATACAAAGCTTCGTAAGCAGTTAAGAGAAGCAGGTGTTGTCTACAAGGTATACAAGAATACTTTAATGAAGCGTGCATTTGAAGGCACAGATTTCGCTCAGTTAGATCCACATTTAGATGGACCAAGTGCGATTGCTATTTCTAAGACTGATGCAACTGCTCCGGCAAGAATTCTTGCTAAGTTTGCTAAAGATGCAGAAGCATTAGAGATTAAGGCTGGTATCGTAGAAGGAACTTACTACGATGCAAAGGGAATTCAGGTTATCTCCTCTATCCCTTCAAGAGAAGAATTGCTGTCCAAGTTCCTTGGAAGTATTCAGTCACCAGTTGCAAACTTTGCTCGTGTTATTAAGCAGATTGCAGAGCAAAAAGAACAGGAAGCATAATTGCTTCATCATGTAAACAAATATAATGAAAAAATGGAGGAAATGAAAATGACAACTCAGGAAATTATCGAAGTTATCAAAGGTTTATCTGTATTAGAGTTAAATGAATTAGTTAAGGCTTGTGAGGAAGAATTCGGCGTATCTGCAGCAGCAGGCGTTGTAGTTGCAGCAGCAGGTGCTG
>CAMEWU010000013.1 GCA_945946715.1 uncultured Clostridium sp.
TTAGGAAAGGAAAAGTAAATCCAATCACCCTAAATGGATAATTGGATTATACGAGCTTTTATGAACAACGAATTAACAACTGCCATTCAGTCCTGCTATGCAGAAGCTGATAAGATAGAAAATACCAATATATACACAGATACGAAAATGAAATTGCGGGAAATGGTTCAGTTTGACTTCTTGCAATTCTTAGCTTATCTGTGTTTTTCTGATGGTTCTGACATGCAGGCAGAATTGACTTTTATTAAAAATTACTTAGGTTATGATTTTGATGTTGCCCGATTGAATACCTTTAAGTATCAGAGAACTGCTTACAGCAGCTTTTTAACAAATCCTCCTCGCTCCTTAAGCTACTTTGCACAGTGGGATATTCGTTCTATGACTACTTACAGTAAGATGTCAAAAGCTTTTATGCTGGTACACACATTCCAGCTGTTAGGAGAAACCTTTATTGCCTGCAACAATATCAGCTCCCCTATTGAAATCGGACATCTTACCAATTATGTATCTATGCTGGAACAGTATTTAAGAAAACTGGGCTTTACCGGTTCTCATGCACAGGCTGGAAATAATTTTAATACTAACAGTTCACCTACGAATTCAGCTTCTATAGGAAACAAGACACAAAACGGCACCGTCGGTAATGCCGATTCTTCTAATTCCCAACAGCCAATGGATGTGGATGCTCTTCTGGAAGAATTAAATGCATTAACCGGTTTAGACTCTGTAAAAAAAGATATTCAAAATCTGGTTAATATTATTCGTGTTCAAAAGCTACGGGAAGCCCGTGGCATGAAGCAACCAAGTATTTCCCTGCATATGGTATTCTCTGGAAATCCGGGAACCGGAAAAACCACCGTCGCCCGTCTGCTTGCCAATATTTATAAGGGACTTGGGGTGTTGCCTTCCGGACATTTGGTAGAGGTAGACCGTTCCAAACTGGTAGTAGGTTATGTAGGACAAACTGCAACGAAAACAGCACAGGTGATTGACGAAGCACTGGGTGGTGTCCTGTTCATTGATGAAGCATATACCTTAAGTGCCAACAAGGGGGAAAATGATTTCGGTCAAGAAGCCATTGATACACTTTTGAAGGCAATGGAAGATCATCGGGATGATTTAATAGTTATCGTTGCCGGATACCCGGATTTAATGGAAGATTTCTTAAACTCCAATCCGGGACTTCGTTCCCGTTTTAACAAATACATTTTCTTTGCCGATTACACACCGGAAGAACTCATTGAGATTTTAAAATCCATGTGTCAAAAGCAGGAATATAAAATGACAGAGGAAGCAATTACCTTTGCTCTGGATTATTTTACAAAACGGGTGCATGAACATTCGGAATCCTTTGCCAATGCCAGAGAGGTTCGGAATTTCATGGAAAAGGCAATCGCCCATCAGGCCTCCCGTATTGTAACGTTTGGTGATGACGTAACAGACGATGTTTTAATTACCTTTGAGCAATCAGATTTTGAGGCTGCTGTTCAATAATACCATAATTATAACAAGTGCTTCCTTCGGAACAGCCACAGACAAAAGAAAATCACAATCAGACTTAATATAATTACCATTGCATATCCATATCTCCATGTTAATTCCGGCATACTGATAAAATTCATGCCATACCAACCGGCAATCAAAGTAAGCGGTTGAAAGATGGTAGTCACAACCGTAAATAGTTTCATAACGGAGTTGATGCTGTAATCTAACGTGGAGGAATATGCTTCCCTTACCTGTACCACATTTTCTTTCAACTCCAGGCAATGATTCCGCAACCGTTCTATTTTTGTTGCTGTCATTTTGAAATATCGTATTTCGTCTATAGAAAACAGATTATTTTCATTTTCAATCAGAGTTTCACTGATTTCCAATAGTTGTTCATAATAATTTCGAAGTATTGTAACTTCTTTTTTTGACGCCAGAATAGAACTGATAAATGCACGGTCAAGATCACCATCGTGAATATCCTCTTCCATTGCCTCAATCATCCATTCCTTTTGCTCTAACATCTTATTATCTGCTGATAGAATTCCTTCAAAAAATCCGTATACCAGTTTTTCTAGTGTCATATTCTCCGGCTGGAATCGATGAATGGCTGTCTGCACGATTTCAGAAGTGGAATTATCCTCATCTCGCATATCTATGACTAAGAACAGATTCCTTTTTAGAAAAATACCAACACGGTCTCGTGGCTCATAGATATCTTCTCTGTCAATCAGATTCAAAATGCCAAAGATATAATCCGAATAAATGTCTATACTACTTCGATAATGAAATGTTTCCATTGAGCATTCTTTCATTACCTGTTCCGAAATGCCTATCATCCCATAGGATGCTTCTAAATCTTCCGGCTTCAAACAGCCTGCAATTAAGTCTTCTTTTCTATATTCATTTATACTTATCTCTTCCAGTGTTCGTGAAAACCTGTAAAACATTCTCTACCCCTGCCTGTTCTTTATGATATTAGATGTATTTCTTTACCATATTTCTATCATGGCATAAAAAAGGAGAAATATGCACAAGTGCAATTTCTCCTTTTGCTTACCAAACAACTTCTTCTCTTTATAAGTCAATTCTTCCTATCGTTTTATGCTTTCCTCCTCCAGTTTTTTCACTGTTTCTTCCGATAAACCCGTTTTTTCGGCTATCGTTGACACATCTAAAATTCCAAGCAACTGCTTTGCTATCTCAATTGCTTTTTCTTGACGTCCTTTTTCCATGCCTTTTGCCATACCCTCGGCTGTTGCTCTTTCTTCTATCAATTGTTCCCATTCCCAACTTTTCATATATTGAATTCCAACCTCCTTGTCATCCTTCACTCTTTTTACGTAGTTATGGATTGCTTCAATGTTTTGATTAGTTACATTTTCTGCAATACTGTTCTCCATGTATTTTAACATTTCTTGAAGCTCCTGACTAGGGGTCCCTTCTATTCCTTTTGTATATAAATATATTTTTTTAGTACCGTCATCATAAGGAAGATTAGGGTTCTCTACACATTGATTTTGTACTGTATAAACCATACGATTATCACCGAACGGATCGTATGGAAGAATCATTATAATTACTACATTCTTTAATTTTCTATAATCCATGTTACGGTCCAATAATCGCGAATCAATCAAGCCCTGGTAATATCTGGTGCGTTTTGGCAACGCCTTTCGTTCCACATTTCTATTTGGTTCAATATCATAGATTTCTGATTCAACTTCAACATCTGTTTCCGGCTCTACTGCTTCAATGAACGCATCTAAACGGATTCCATGTAAATCAGTATCCCTCCCCGGGATTGCTTTCTGTGCTGCAACTTTTACTCTTCCGATCTTTTTTCCCAAAATAGTTTCAAGTAAAATCCGGCAAAAATTCTCACCATCTTCACCCCGAGAAACTAATTGTTGAAATAAAAAATCATCCAACAGATTTAAATCTTCTAATTTACGTCTTATCATACGCACTTCTCCTTTGTTTTTCATATTAAAATTGGAATAATCATGGCAGAATTGCCGAATTTGTCTGAAACCACAAAATAATTGAATTATCTTTAGAAAAAGAAAACAACTTACCATTCATGGCTGCTAAGTATATTATACCTAACAGCACAGGAAATAGCAAGTTGTTTTGATAATTTAATTTTTAATATATTACAAGCTTGAGGTAATAATTTTCATATTTCCTTCCAAGGTATAATCACCATATCCGGCAGGAAGTATAAAATGGTCACCCTTCTTGATTGAAATACCGTTGATAGTACCATTTCCTTCTAGGATACTAACATTCAAGAATGGCTTGTCCTGAGTAAAGGTTGCCGAACCATGAACATCAATCTTATTCACTGCATAAAAATCACAGGTAATTAGATTCTGTTTTTCATAGCCGTCTCCTGTTTCCTTGGTCTCCGATACCTCATATGGTACAAATGGTGCTTCAATTACATCGATGCTCTTTTCTACATGAAGTTCTCTTGGCTTACCATTGCTTAATCGGTCATAGTCATATACCCGATAGGTAATATCACTGTTCTGTTGTGTTTCCAGTATCAGCGTGCCACCTTTAATCGCATGCAGACAGCCCGGGTTAATCTGGAAGAAATCTCCCTTTTTAATTGGAATTACCCGAATAAAATCATTCCATCGTTTATTCAGAATCATTTCTTTTACTTCTTCATGATCCTTAGCATGGTGTCCAATTACAATCTGTGCATCTTCATCACAATCCACAATATACCAACATTCCGTCTTGCCCAAAGAACCATTTTCATGTTCTTTGGCGTAGGCATCATTGGGGTGTACCTGAATACTCAAATCCGCCTTTGCATCAATCAACTTAATCAGCAGTGGATAACGGTCTCCTTCTACATATCCGAACAATTCCCGGTGTATATCCCATAACTCACTCAAATGCTTTCCGGCATACTCACCATTCTCTACAATACAATCCCCATTAGGATGTGCACTGATTGCCCAACATTCTCCTGTATCATCTCCCGGAATATCATATCCGAAATCTACTCCTAAGCGGTTACCGCCCCAAATCATTTCCTTAAATACCGGCTTTAAAAAAATTGGTTCCATTTTCGTTCTCCTTTAGCCCAACCTATTTTATTTTCATTCTTTTCAAAACGGTCCTTATGTTTCCTGTTGCAATGCCAATTCTGCCAGACGTATACAGCCCACAATTCCCTGGTCATCATGCAAACTTGCCGGCACGATGTAGGAATCCATATCTTCCATTTCCGATGTCCGAATATAGCCGTTCATTTTCTCTACTACCTTTCGGCGAATCAGTGGGAAAAGCTGCTCCTGATGCATCACCCCACCACCTAAAATAATCCGCTGTGGGGAAACCGTTAAAATGAAGTTCACAATTGCCTCTGCCAGATATTCACTTTCCAGTTCCCATACTTCTGTTTTATCTATCAACTGAACCGCCTTTTTCCCCCATCGCCTCTCAATGGATGGTCCCGCTGCAAAGCCTTCCAGACAATTCTTATGATATGGGCAGATACAATGCGCTTCATCTCCTGCTACCGGTGCAACCAGAATATGTCCTGCTTCCGGATGTAACATACCATGAACCAGCTTTCCTCCAATCGCAATACCTGCTCCAATTCCCGTTCCAATGGTTATGTACATAACAGAATTTAAGCCCTTTGCACTTCCATAAGTCATTTCTCCCAAACAAGAACCGTTCACATCCGTATCCAAGCCGATTGGCACTGAAAATGCTTCTTTCAATGCATTCAAAATAGAAAAATATCGCCAAGGTAATTTGGGGGTATCCAGAATGGAACCATAGGTTGAGGACTCCGGATTTACATCTACCGGTCCAAATGCAGCAATTCCAATGGCATCTATCGGCATCTCCTGATCCTTAGACTTGAAATAATCTATAATCTTGGGTACGGTCTCTTCCGGTGTCGTTGTAGGGATGGAAATCTGCTCCTGTATTCTACCTGTTTCATCTCCAATGGCACACACCATCTTTGTTCCCCCGGCTTCTAATGCTCCATAACGCATAGTACTTCTCCTTTCTACCACATCTCATTTTCGTGAACGTTAACCTCGAATCCTAAGACTTCTCGGTGTTCATTATCGTATCCAATATTTTTTCTGCTACAGCTTCTTTCCTCATCTGTGGCAGTTCAACCACTTCATCCTTCATAATCAATGTTACTACATTGGTATCTACACCAAAACCTGCACCCGGTACCTTCAGATTGTTGGCAACTACCATATCGATATTCTTCTTGGCAAGCTTTGCCTTGGAATTCTCTAACATATTTTCCGTTTCCATGGAAAATCCGCATAAGAACTGTCCTTCTCTACGATTTTCACCCAGCCATTTCAAAATATCCGTTGTACGAACTAAGGTAAGGCTACTGTCGCCTTCCTGCTTTTTAATCTTCTCTTCTGCTACCATTGCCGGAGTATAATCCGCTACTGCTGCTGACTTAATTATAATGTCTGCTTCCGGGCTATACTTCTTAACTGCCTGGAACATATCCTCTGCACTGACAACCGAAACTACTTTTACAAATGGTGGCGGTGCGATACTCACCGGTCCACTAATTAATGTCACATCAGCGCCTCGTTCCATGGCTACTCTTGCAATGGCATATCCCATCTTTCCGGTAGAGTGGTTACTAATAAACCGTACCGGATCAATTTTTTCCCTGGTCGGTCCTGCCGTTACTAATACCTTTTTACCAATCATATCTTTTTCATATCGAATTTCACGAAGAATATAATCCATCAGCACCTGCTCCGATGGCATCTTTCCGGCTCCAACATCTTTGCATGCCAGCAATCCCACCTCCGGTTGGATCACTGTCATACCATAATGCTCTAATTTCTTTAAGTTATCCTGTACAATGGGATTCTCGAACATCTGGGTATTCATTGCCGGAGAAATCAGCTTTTTACACTTGCACGCCATTACCGTAGTTGTCAGCATATCATCTGCAATGCCATTGGCAATTTTGCCGATTACGTTCGCTGATGCTGGTGCTACCAGTACCACATCCGCCTTTTTTGCTAACGATACATGTTCAATATTATAATTGAAATTCCGGTCAAAGGTATCCACTAATGTCTTATGGTTGGTTAACGTCTCAAATGTAATGGGATTAATAAAATTCGTTGCATTTTGTGTCATTAACACATATACATCTGCATGCTGTTTTACAAGCATACTGGTCAGATTTGCAATCTTATAAGCAGCAATACTGCCGGTAACTCCCAAAATTACTGTTTTTCCTGCTAACATAGCGGTTCCTCCTAAAATCTTTTATTGAAGATGATTCTCGATTTGAATCTGACACATCTTCATAGCGTCCAAAGCATTTCGATGACTTTCCGGCGATACTCCTGCACAGCAGGCAGCATCAACAATTATTTTTACTTCCGGCAAAAATGCCTTTATCAGCATCGCATTGGAAATGACACAGATATCTGTACATAAGCCAACTAATGTAATACTGTTAATTTCATCTTTGGCATTCTCTTCTCTTAATAAACTTCCCAAGTCTGGCGAACCGAATGTTACCTTATCAATTGGTACCTCTGTCCGTAATGTTTCCAACTCCTCACAGATTTCCCATCCCTTTGTTCCCCGGATACAATGAGGAACCGGAAGATTCTTTCCTTCCTGGGTTTCCATATAATTTTCTTCATGGGTATCTCTGGTAAATAACACCTTGCCGGAAAAATTCCGAATTCTCTCTGCTACCTTTGGAACAATCGCAACAGCTTCCTTAGTTCCCAATGCTCCATCAATAAAATCATTCTGCATATCTACTACAATTAAAATATCCTGCATTTGATTTTCTCC
This sequence comes from uncultured Clostridium sp., assembly GCA_945946715.1. GTDB lineage: Bacteria > Bacillota > Clostridia > Lachnospirales > Lachnospiraceae > CAG-632. The sequence continues at coordinate 7,333 of CAMEWU010000013.1, forward strand.
TTTACTTACCACATTTGCTTATAGTGCCAGTGTACCAGAATCGCTTTCTGTCATAACGTCCATCATCAGTAAAAAAAGAATAGCATAATTAGCGTAAAATGTCACTATCCACGTAAGGATGCTATTAATCACTCTCACATAAGAGCATAAAACCAGCTCCTATCTATGCCATTCACAATCAGATAGGAGCTGATTTTTATTTTTCAATCGGTTCACTTTTTAATATATTTTTACCTTCCATCCGGGCAATTCCATAATCTATATTTACCTTCCCACCTGTATACAGCTTATGAAAGCAGTCAAGAATACGACCTGCAACCATATCTCCATTTTCTGTATTTGTATCCATCAGAATAACGATTATCTGCTTACTGGAATATCTTGTAGATACATCCGACCTTCGTAATGATGTATAAATGGCTTTTTCCAGCAGCTCTAACACCAGTTCCACTTCTGTAACATCCAAATCCTGTGCATCATTTTCCGTTACCGTAAACAGCACAGTCTGTACATCCTTCCCATTACGTTCCACAAACCGTCGAATAAAATTATAGACATGATGAAAACTGTCAAAATCTAAGAGATATGCTCCTCTTCCACTGTCTGTCCGACTCATAACTTCACGAAGGTAATTCAGGTCAACTGCTTTTCCGGCACGATCATTTTCCACCTGAAGCTTATCGCTGAAAAAGTGGTAGGAATTTTTACCGTTCTGCTTCACATGATAAAGTGCTTTATCAGCAGAATTGTAAAGTTTATTGAAATCCATACCATCCTCAGGCGTTTGTGCAATACCAATGGAAACAGAAGAATTTGTTTCAAATTCACATAATTCAAGTTTATAACACAAATCAGAAATAATGTCTGCTGCCAAATTCCCAATTTCACTTTTAGATGTCATATCCTTTATAAAAACTACAAATTCATCGCCACCGATACGGCAAAGTACATCATCCTCACCGGTAAATGTTCTTAAAGTACCTGCAAACATTTTCAAAGTCTTATCACCTGCAATATGTCCATAATTGTCGTTGATGGCTTTGAAATTGTCCATGTCTATCATCAGCAATGCACCCTTTACACCCTGTGCAATCATTTCATTGACTGCATCCTCGGTATATGCTCTGTTCCAAAGTCCGGTGAGTGCATCCTGACTGGATTTGCTTTTCATATCAGATACTTCACGAGTCTTCTGCTCCAATTTATTCGCTAGATTAAGTCGAAGTTCCTCAAGCTCCAGTGCCCTGCCGATTCTCGAACGCATAACTTCAGGAACGAATGGCTTCGCAATAAAATCAATTGCTCCTTCCTTAAAACAGCGTGTCTCCGTTTCCGCATCCTTATCTGCAGTGAGGAAAATAACAGGTGTATTCTTGCACTGTTCCATCTCCTGAATCTTTCCCAGAAGTTCGAATCCATTCATCTCAGGCATGTTAATGTCCAACAAAATCATGTCACAGTCCCCATTTTCAAGATAAGCCAATGCCTGTGTGCCCTTCATGGCAGGAATAACCTTATACTCTTCACTTAAGACCTTCCTTGCTGCAGCAAGATTCATTTTGTCATCATCTACAACTAATATGCTTTTCATGTTATTTTACCTCCATATGCAAACACACTCAAGTCATATTTATTATCTCCTGCTAATCACTCACATCTTGAAGAACAGCATCTTCAATTTCATATTTGTTTGCTAAAGAATGAATTCTTCCATTCTCATATGCAACTTCAAGAAACTCATTCACTTTCTCCGTCAAATCAGAATCCTTGCGGAAGCCGACACATATTTTTTCATCATTCAGAGAAATGCTAAAATCTAAATCTTCAAGTTCCTGTCCATCTCCCACATTGGAGGATGCCATAATAATATCTATCACAGCCGCATCTGCTTTCTTTTCACGAACACTCTGCAATGCTTCCATCTGAGTCGGATAAGCAGTATAACGGTATTTCATCTCCTTCAGCAACGCCTCTCCTGTAGAACCTGCCTCCACTGCAAACAACAAGTGCTGACACGCTTCAACAGTCTGATACTGTGCAACCTCACTGCTTCTTAATACAATCACCTGTGCATTCGATAAATATGGTTCGGAACAGGATATGGTTTCCTGTAACTCTTCTGTCATTGTCATTCCATTCCAGATGCAATCAATACTTCCGTTTTCCAAAAGTTCCGTTTTCTTATTCCAATCAATTTCTTCCAGTTCCAGCGAAACACCAATGCTGTCTGCAAAAGCCTCTGCCAAATCAACATCAAATCCGGTCCAAGCTTCTCCGCTATGATAACCCATAGGTGCGTAATCCGTGATACCTACGACAAGCGTTCCCTTTTCCTGCACATATTCCAAATCCGATTGCCCCGGTTCTATTGCAGGAGATGTATCCCCATTATTTTGTGTACACCCTGCAAACATCGTGAATACCAAACTTATCACGAGTAGCACACTCATCTTTTTCCACTGCTTTTTCATATCATACCTCTCTTCTTGTAGCCATGTAAATATTCTACAATTTTATCATTATGTTATCATTCAATCTTTCAGAATAAACAGCAGACCAAAGGTACCCGGTCCACAGTTCGTGGCAATAGTCGGAGATGCCTTCTGGCAGATAATCTGCTCAAAGGGCATTATCGTTTTCACATGCTCTTTAATTTCACTTAATTCTTCCATTGTTAATCCGGCATATGTAATAAATAGGATTCTTTTGTCAATCTTTCCCGGATGATTGAGGGTTGATGCAATGTATTTCTTCCATGCGTAATCCCTCGTTCCAACTCTCAGGGAGCCTACCTGCATACTACTGTCCTTTAGAACAATTACCGGATGTATCATAAATGCCTTACAAAGTACATGTATCTTTTGTGATACTCTGCCGGAACGTGCCAAATATTCTGCATCAGTCACAATAAAACTGGTCTTTATCCGTTTTCTTATGCTCGCCATCTCGTTTAGAACCACATCCAGTGTCATCTCATTTGCCACACATTCTGCTGCATGTAAGACCATAAGCCCCATTCCGCTTGAAAGATGCCCGGAATTAATTACAATTACGTTATCAAATGTTTTAGAAGCCTCTAAAGCATTTTCATATGCTTTACTGGCATTTTTAGCAATTGCTATGTGAATGATATACTGTGCTTTCGTAAGCTGCTCTGCAAAAAACTCTTCATAGTCTTCCGCCTCCGGCGGTTCTGACTGCACATGTTTTCCTCTTACACCCATATATGAGAGTATTCCATCTGTTTCAGCCTCCACGCCGTCAAGGAATTCTCCTCCTTCTGTAAGAACCCGATATGGCATGACTGCAATCTGATGCTTCTCTACAAGATATTTTGGAAGGTCAGATGAACTGTCAGTAGAAATCATAATCGGCATTTTTTTCCTATGTACAAGAACAGGAGCTTCTATCACACCTGCCGAACCTGATGTATTCAACATACTAACAAGCCCCTTTGGAAGATGTTTTAAAAGCTCTGTCTCTAATTGTACACCACTGACCGGTTTCAAAAGATATCCATCAAAGCCTTCCTTTCTATAAAGAGCACGATGTTCTCCACCTGCATTTGCTGTGAGAATCACAACCGGCGTATTCTGATTCAGACCTCCCGTCTGATTCCGAATTGCATGCAGGCACTCAATACCGTCCATTTTAGGCATTAGATGATCCATAAAAATGACATCGTATCGGTTCTGTAAAGTTCTTTTCAGGCATGATGCACCACTGGTAGCAGTATCAATGTTCACCTTCGTAGCCCGCAGAAGCTTTTCCGCAACCATTAGATTCGTTTCATTGTCGTCAACGATTAAAATATGTGCTTTTGGTGCTTCAAAGCTTTGTTTATAATGCTCTCTGATATTCAATGTATGCCTTGTTTCCAGATCCAGTTCTCCAATTTCTGTCTCCCCTACCACCTTCTGAGGCAACGTAATCATGAATGTAGACCCCTTCGTATACACACTATTGACTGTTATTTCCCCATCCATCAGCTCTACCAACTGCTTTACAATGGAAAGCCCCAGACCGGTTCCTTCAATATGTCGGTTCTTTGCTTCATCCACTCTCTTAAAAGCACTAAACAAATATGGAATACTTTCTTTTTTGATTCCCATACCTGTATCCGTTATAGAATACGAAATATATGCACAGTTCTTCTCCCACCGTTTGCATTGAATGGATAATGTAACAGAGCCTTCTGAAGTATACTTCACTGCATTGTTCAACACATTAATCAAAATCTGCTTAATCCGTACTTCATCACCAAACAACTGTGCCGGCATCGTCTGATCCACATCAATATGAAATTCCAAACCTTTCTCCTTGGCACGTACCCAGATCATATTTACAACATCGGACAGCATAGATCCCACATCATACTCAACCGGCACGATATCCATTTTCCCGGATTCTATTTTTGACATATCTAAAATATCATTGATAAGGGTAAGAAGCATTTTACTCGCCCCTTGAATACTTCTTGCATCTGCTGCTACTTCATCAGACACTTCTTCCCGTAAAATCATCTCATTCAGACCGATGATAGTATTGATAGGCGTTCTGATTTCATGGCTCATGCTGGAGAAAAACCGATTTTGCATCTGGTTCAGTTCTTCTATTTCCTTTTTCTGCTTCCGGGCAATTGCATTCTCTTTTCGATATATTGAATTTTGGAACAAAATCATACAGCAAATCAATATTGTTACAATAATCAATGTAACAAAAGAGTCAATATGTGCCACCTGAATCGTATGTGAAACAATTAATTCAGGGTAGTAAAATGCAATATAATAACAGACTGCCTGCAGAAAGAATCCGCTCACAATCAAAACATATTTAACTTTCCGTTCAACTACAAGGCATACAAAAACGACTCCAAACAAAAACCAAATCGAACCACCACCATAGATTCCACCACTCGTCAGAAAATTATAGGGCAGAACAAAATAGATAATAATGCACGAAAGTAAAACAGCTCCAAACTGTATTTTCCGATAGCGAAGAGAAAAATATGTAATGCAAAGAAAAATTACAAATGCAATGATTAAGGGAATTGTATTGGCCTTGTTTTCTCCCGCTACAACTCCAACTATAATCCCCACTGCCAAACCCGCAAGACCAATCATTACAAGAAGTCGGAATATCCGCTCCTGCAAACTAAGATTAGGATCGCTGATAGCCTGAATCATTTTCTTTGGATTCATTATACGTCACCTCTTTCCATATTGCGGAGCATTGTTTCCACTTTCTCAGTAGCTATAGCAAATTCGAAGTTTTCCACATCCTGTTCAATGTCATAAAGGAGCTTTCCAACCGGCATCCCTTGACATTCCATATTCTTCATTTCTGAAATTAATTTTTCTGACTGATCTATCTCATATGTAGAAAGACTCGCCCTTAATACTTCAAGTTTCTTTATTAATTCATTTGGGGAAACTTCTAAGAAAGTCTGCCCGGATTCCCTTTCGCCGATAGTAATCACCTCTAATATATGCCCTACTACCTCTTGATATTTAGAAAGAGTCTCTTCGTGATGTTCACAAATATAGGATACATCTTGATTATCAGCTGCTTCTTCCAGACCTTTTGCCATTTCCGAAAGAGTATCTGCCCCCACCAGTCTTGCTGAACTTTTTAAGGCATGCACCTGAATTCGATAATTTTCGTAATCTTCCTGCTGAAAATAATCATCTATTTCCATCTTTTTTGTGGTATATGCATTTGTAAATTCATTTAACAGCTTCCGATAGAATTCTTCATCACCCAGAGAATACTGAAGTGCATCATGAGTATTCATTCCAAAGTTCTCCAGGCAGGTAACGAAATGGTTCGATGCGTTATCCTCAGGTGCACTGTTCATTCGAATCGGCTCAACTATACTCTTGTCTTCTGTAACATTTGAAGCACCTATATGCCCATTTCTATTTCTTTCACTATTAATTATCTCATACTGTATGAATGCTTTTGGAAGTACCTTTTTTAAAACACGTTCCAATTCATTCAGTTCAATTGGTTTAGAGATAAACTCATCAAAGCCCTCCTGAAAAAACATTTCTCTTGCACCACTGACTGCATTTGCGGTAAAAGCGACTACTATAAGCGCCTTGTCTGAATCTTTATGTATTTTACGAAGTCGCTTTAGAGTTTCCACTCCATCCATTCCCGGCATCATATGATCAAGAAATACCAAATCAAAATCCATTCTCTCACATAATTCAATAGCCTTCTGTCCACTTTCTGCAGTTATAATATTCATCTGATAATCCCTGAATATTCCCTCTGCCACCATTAGATTCATTGGTTCATCATCCACCACAAGTACCTGAATGCCCGGACAAATCATATGCTTTTCTTTCAATTGCTCTTCATCATCGGATGCTCCGGCATTTACTATTTGAACTACCGGCAGGCAATAAAATGGTTTTCGTAAAAGCTTTATTCTGTCACCTTTTGGAGGAACAAAACTGTCATCTGCTATCACAATAATTTCTATACTCTGAGACAAATCTTCATAATAAGATTCTTTTTCCTCATATTCTTCTCTTCCAATAAATAAATGTGTCAATTGATACATGGAATTCAGTTTTTCAAGCTCTTCAATACTGGAAAGTCTATGTAATGAAATATCCAATTCATGAACCATATGTGAAATTACCTCATCATAATAGTTCCGAACCTCCGGAATCTTATATTTCTCCGGTTTCAAAAAGCATGCCAGACATAAGTTTTCCCGATGCTCCACCACCATGCTTGGAGTTTCATCTGCCACCTTCTGAGGAATACTAATATATACTGTAGTACCTTTCTCTACAGCACTCTCAATCTGTATAAATCCCTCCATCGCATTAACCATTCCGTATACAATCGGAAGCCCCAGACCAAGCCCTCCGGCTTTTCGGTTTCTTCCTCCGTTGGATTGATAAAACCGTTCTGTTATTTTTCCCAGTTCTTCCTCGGCCATTCCAATACCGGTATCGCTGACTTTAATACACAAATTAATGCCATACTCCTTATGCAATGCATATACTCTGACATAAATTCCACCCTCTTTTGTAAATTTAAATGAATTATCTATCAGATGCTTTAATATCTTTTTAATTTTCCTTCCATCCCCGAGAAGAACCGATGGTATGCCTGCATCAATATCAAAAATAAGTTCCGGCATATTCTCTCTGTCAGACAACTGATTCTCCATTACAATATCATTTATGATTGATGTAATTACATAAGAATCTTCACTAACCATAATCCTTCCGGTATCAATTTCTGTATAATCGAGGATATCTTCAATCTGCTCAAATAGTCTCTTTCCTGCTTTCTGTACGGATTGAATATCGTTTCTTTTTTCTGCATCCTCTTCCTTTTTCAACATAACTGCTGTAATTCCTGTAACAGCATTAATCGGTGTTCGAAGTTCATGAGATACATTTGTCAGAAAATCTTCTGTCCTGCGGTTCGTTTCTTCTAATGCCGCAATTCTTTTATCAGTATCTTGATTTTCCTTCTTACGCCTTTGGATTGCTATCTTTGCTATATACCCGGCTATAAGGACAAGAACAAAGTGAAGTAACGTTCTCGTAATCACAAGTGCAGAAAACTCTATGGAATTCCCCAGCTCGAACAAAAAATCATACCCCATAGTCAAAAAATATGTAACTACACAAAGCCAGGTAATACTGCTATTTTCTGTGGCGGAATACAATAGAATAATCATGATCATCAATGGTGCAAGGTCATAGATACTGGTTTCATGAATACCATAAAAGAAAAATGCAAGCATTGTAAGAACAAAATACAACCAAATTCTAACGGATTCAGGAACCTTCTCCGTAATATGAATAATCCAGCTTGCAGCAAGTCCTAACAACAGAAGAACAATCGCTCCCATCTCCCATCCAAGAAGAATCGATTCTCCTGTCAATACAAATATCATAATTGTACAGACTATCAATATTATAAGATGTGTTGCCTGCAATTTTTCCTTTTCATACATAGATTCCTTCACCTACTTTTCTCTCATCTCGTAATTCGTATCCTCATCAATCATAGTTAACATAATATTTGCATATAAAGGGTCAAACTGTGTACCCTTTCCCTTTTCTATCTCAGAACGAACCCGGGCCTGTGAAAGAGAACAACGATAGCTTCTTCTGGAAGTCATTGCATCATAAGCGTCTGCAATCGCAATAATCCGTGCTTCCACCGGAATATCTTCACCGGAAATTCCATCCGGATATCCTTTTCCATCATAACGTTCATGGTGCCATCTGGCACCGATAATCAATTCCGGAAATTCCGTAGTATTCTTCAAAATTTCTACTCCTAAAAGCGGATGTTTCTTAATAACAGCATACTCTTCATCCGTCAACTTTGCCGTCTTATTGATAATAGTATCCGGAACACCTATTTTTCCAACATCATGTAGCAATCCCATCATATAGATATCATCCTGTCTTTTTGGAGAAAAACCTGCCCTCTGTGCAATTTCCTTAGAATAATCCGCCACTCTGGTAGAATGCCCATTGGTATAAGTATCTTTCGCATCAATCGCACCGGAAAGAGCCTTTACAATCTGCATGGCCATCTTTTCAAGCTTCTTACTCTGCATTCGAACTTCCTGGCTTTTCTTCTCTACCTCATTCGATAATTCCTTTTGCAAACGAACTAAATCAAGGGTATGTCTTACACGAAGCAAAAGTATCTCCGGTACAAATGGTTTCCTTATAAAATCCATTGCTCCGACTTCTAATCCCTTTTTTTCTGTATTACTGTCATCATCTGCTGTTAGAAAAATCACCGGAATGTCGGCTGTCATTTCATTTTTTCGTATCGATTTCATTGTTTCAAAACCATTGATACCCGGCATATGTACATCAAGAAGAATCAGATCCGGTCTGTTACTACGCAAAAATTCAATTGCTTCTTCGCCTGATTTTAAACAACTCACACGCATTTTTTCATCGCTTAGTATTCTGCTTGCTGTTTTGAGATTCATAATGTCATCATCGATTACTAAAATCCAGTTATTCATCTTAATACCTCTCTCTATCTTTTATCTGCATGCAAAAATCTCAAACCAGTTTACTTTACTCGCCCATTTCACTTTTGTCAATAGAAAATTATATAAAATCTCTTTATCATCTTATTCTTCTCCATAGACAAGTTTCTCAAACTCTTCTACGGACATAGGTTTTGCAAAAAAATAACCCTGTATCAAATCACAATTCTTCTCTGCCAGAAAGTCCACCTGTTCTCTGGTTTCGATACCCTCTGCCACAATGCGCATATCCAGCTTCTGGGCAAGAGAGATGGTCTCTCCCACAATCAGATTACCACGTTCCTTATCCTCCTCTCCCCGGAAGAATTCCGCATCCAGCTTCAACACATCTAACGGCAGCTCTTTCAAGGAATTTAAGGAAGAATATCCGGCACCAAAATCATCCATAGAGACTTCAAAACCATAGTTCCTTAACTTCTTTACTGTATTAATTAAAATCTCTTTATCATCAAAGAATGCACTTTCTGTCAATTCTAATTCAATCATGTTGTGTGGCACATTATACTGATCTACAAGCTGACAGATATGCTCCGCTAAATCTTCCTTGGTGAAATGTGCACGAGACACATTTACAGAAATCGGAACAATCTTCTTTCCTTCATAAAGCCATTGAGCCTGCAGTTTTGCACACTCCGAAATCATATAATCATCCAACTGTAAAATAGATCCGTTTTGTTCAAAAATAGGGATAAACTTATTTGGGAAAATAAATCCTTCTGTAGGATGAATCCAACGTACCAATGCTTCTGCACCGGATAATTTTTCATCTTTGGTGCTGTACTTTGGTTGGAGATACACCTTAAATTCCCGGTTATCCAATGCCTGCTCCATGTCCTCTTCCAGTTTACGAACCCACTGCTGGTTTGCCAACATGGACTCATCAAAGAACTTAATATGATCCTCTATATCCTCCGGTATGGCTTCCTGTACTACTTCCACATAATTGCACATGGTACCAATATCCTCATACTCTTTCGGTACCCAATATATGCCAACTCCAAAATTCAGTTTTTGCCCGGGGCGAACCTTCTTCAATGTGTCAATAATACGCTCTATTCGATGGATAAGGTTCTCCTGTTTTCCATATTTTAAAAGCAATACAAAATCCGCCTTAGATGAATGTGCAGCAACTTCTTTATTCTTCAGATGTTTTTGGATTTCCTCAAATAAATCCTCCAACACCTCTTCGCCTTCCTTATTCCCATAGCAGGAACAGAAATTATTATATTTTTCAAGACGGATACTAAGAATAGCATAATTAAGCTGGTTGTGCTGACTTTCCATTAACAGCTCCCCTGCCTGATCCTTAAAATACTGGATATTCCTTCCACCGGTAACTGTACTGGTATACAGGATGTCCTTTTCTCTTCTGCGTTCCCGTACCGCACGCACAATCATATAGATATTCCAGGCAAGCACCAAAACCATGAACGCCAAACATACCAGTATGGAGGTCACGCAGCTCATAGTCTCATACTCATAGAGCATAAAAGGCATTTTGACACAAAGTTTCTGTGTACTATCCGGTAACGAATCCACATACCAGCAATACACCAGAGCTGCCTCTCCACTGAGCAATTGTGTCTCTTTCCCTATTTCCTCTATTTTCATATCCGTCCATAAGGAAGGTTTCTGTGGATCGTATTCCCCCGAGTCATCCTCATTCAAATTTATCAATTGCTGAAAATCCGGCGCACTGTCTCCATACTGTTGTAACAATTCATTGTTCTCATCTACAACACAAATACCTTTAACATCCGGTGTATAATAATATATCATTTCAGCAACCGCAGAAAAATCCTCACCCGAATTCTGGCACTCAAAATAAGCATTCTCTACTTCCTGAAATACTAGATACATGCTTTCAGCCTTATTAACCAGCAGACTCCTGATGCTCAGCACCAAAATGGCTACACTCATTCCTACAGACACCAAAATAGTAACCACAATCATTACTACAAATGGCCAGATTTTCTGATTTTTTATCCGCTCGATTTTTTTTTCTTTAGATTTGCTCACAGATACAGTCCCTCCTGCTTTCTCTAAAATATAATAAACCTATTTCGTAAATATTGAATAAAACTGTCAGATATAATTATGAATGAATAAAAAATGATTGTCAATGAAGTGCTATTTCTCCTGTATTTATGTCGATACCAACTAAGCTTTAATCCCCAATTAAAGCTCCATGCTTTTCATAATGTGCAATCTTCCGAATCTTGTTTTCTTCATCTACAAATACTACCTGAGGCTTAGCCTCTTTTGCCTCTTCCGGTGACATTTCCGCATATGACATGATAATGACATGGTCACCTACCTGCACCTGTCGGGCGGCTGCACCATTCAGGCAAATCATTCCGGAATCCGGTTCACCTGCAATAACATAGGTTTCAAACCGATTACCATTCTCTACATCTGCAATCTGTACTTTCTCATATTCGATAATTCCTGCTGCTTCCATCAATGTTGGATCAATAGTAATACTGCCAACATAATTCAATTCTGCCTGAACAACCACAGCACGGTGAATTTTGGATTTTAACATTGTAATCGTCATGTATCTTTCTTCCTTTCCATGTATCAGCTATAACTTATCCATGTCTACATATTTTGTACATGGCATAATTACCTTTACTCATAAATATGATTATCAATTAATCGTGTTTTGCCAATATATACGGCAATTGCATTTAAAACCGGACTCTCAATGGTATCAACCGGCTCCAAAGTATTCCAATCAACAATTTCTACATAATCAATCTTTGCCAACGGCTCAGTTTCAATCATTTCAGTAATTGCCTTCTTAATCACGGCTGTATCCTTTTCTCCGGCTTCAATCAGCTCCCGTCCACGCTCTAAGCTCTTTGACAAAATCAAAGCTGCCTGACGCTCCTCTGCATTCAGATAGGTATTCCGGGAACTCTTTGCCAGACCATCTTCTTCCCGAATAATTGGACAACCTACAATTTCCAGATTGAAATTCAAATCATTTACCATGTGACGAATGACTGCCAGTTGCTGCGCATCCTTCTGTCCGAAGTACGCTTTATCCGGTTGCACGATATTAAATAACTTTCCTACAACGGTACAAACACCACGGAAATGAATAGGACGGGTTTTTCCACACAATCCCTTGGTCAACGTATTCATATCAATGAAACTGGAGAAATCCTCGGAATACATATTTTCCGGTTCCGGATTAAATATCAAAGCTGCACCGGCATCCTCGCACAAGGCAGCATCCCGTTGTAAATCTCTTGGATAGCTTGCCAAATCCTCTGTTGGTCCAAACTGCATCGGATTGACAAATACACTAACAACAACCTTGTCATTCTCTTTCACAGCCCGATCAATCAAGCTCTTGTGACCTTCATGAAGATATCCCATGGTCGGAACCAAACCGACAGATAATCCTGCCTTTCTCCATTCTTTTACTTGTGTTCTAACTTCTTCAACTGTGTGTACGATTTTCATA
>CAMEWU010000014.1 GCA_945946715.1 uncultured Clostridium sp.
AACACAATAATACTTATCATCTGTTCCCAGTTCATCTACGATTTTTTCATAAGCTTTTTCAACGCCCATCATTTCTAAGGAATGGATATACTCTAAGTTAACAACCGTCTGGTCATGGAACTCATATTCCCCTACCCCTACTGCGGTTTTTAACACACGACCAGCAGCAGCAATACAGACTTCTGTCAGATTTCTGCCTATCTGTAATTCCAATTCTGATTTTACATAAGCAATTTCCGAAGCAACCGTACCAATGTCATGAATCTGTCCATCTAACATTGCTCTTGTTTCATGTAACTTCACACATTGAGCTACAACATGGAAGCCCTCTATATCCTGATATCCGACGGTTCCCACGATGCTTCTGGTGCCAATATCCAATCCAAACACCAATGGCTGTGGGTATTTTGTTAATGCTGCCATACTGCCTCCCATGCTACTATTTTATCCATTTATTTTAACACATTTCGAAGAGTTGTTCAATAATAGTTCCATCTGTTTTTGGGTATTGTCAATGGAATCATCATTCTTCAATATATAAGTACAGTGATTCCGATAAAATTCATCGGAAGATTGATTTTTCATGATTGACTGACACTTTTCCAGACTATAGCTTCTTGATGCCATCAATCGTTGTATACGCACAGAATCCGGTGCATATATGTACCAGAGTTCATCACAAATATCCTGATAGCCATCTTCAATTAGCAATGCAGCCTCAATTACACAGTACTCTGTATCGTTTGCAATCTGGTGTTGGTGAATTTGATTTAAAATATAATGTTTCACTTCTGGATGTACAATCTGGTTTAACTTGTTCAGAAGCTCAGGATTCCGAAATACAATTTGAGATAATTCTTCCCGAATGATGTTTCCTTCCTTATCCAGAATTGAAGCTGGAAATGCTTTTAGAATCCTATTATAAGCTGGCTGCCCCGGTTCCATCAACAAATGTGCAATTTTATCTGCCTCCAGGATAACTGCATTGTATTGTTTTTGAAAAATGGAAAGTATGGTGCTTTTTCCAGCACCGATTCCACCAGTAATTCCAATTACTTTCATAGGCTTATTCTCTCCTATTTAGCATCATACCAATTATCTGCAACATGAACGTCAACATCCAATGGAACCAGAAGTTGAACGGCATGCTCCATTTCTTCTTTAAGAATTCCCGTAACTATAGTTACTTCTTCATTTTTTGTCTCAATTAATAATTCGTCATGAATCTGCAATATTAAGCGGGACTCCAGCTTTTCTTTTTTCAATCGTTCCCGTACCCGATTCATGGCAATTTTAATAATATCTGCTGCTGTTCCCTGAATCGGGGAATTCATTGCAATTCGTTCCCCAAAATTTCTTTGCATAAAATTGCTAGACCGAATCTCCGGAACCGGGCGGATTCGGTGGAACATGGTTTCCACATAACCCTGCTTCTTTGCTACTTCTACTTGATGCTCTAAAAAAGCTTTGATGTTAGGATAAGTAGCAAAATAACGTTCAATATACTCCGCGGCGTCTTTCCGTGAAATATTCAAATCCTGACTTAATCCATAAGCACTTATGCCATATACAATACCAAAGTTTACTGCTTTTGCACTACGTCTTTGTAAAGGAGTTACTTCATTGATTGGCACATCAAACACTTCAGCAGCTGTTGTTGCATGAATGTCCTGATTATTACGAAAGGCATTTAAGAGAACAGGATCTTCAGAAAGATGTGCCAACACCCTTAATTCAATTTGGGAATAATCCGCATCTACGAATACATAACCATCTTTTGGAACAAAAACCTTTCGAATCATCCGACCAAGTGGCATACGAATAGGAATATTCTGTAAATTAGGTTCTGTACTGCTGATTCGTCCTGTAGCAGTAATTGTCTGATGAAATTTGCCATGGATTCGCTCATCCGATTGAATGTAAGCAGACAATCCATCTGCATAAGTTGACTTCAATTTTGTCAGTTGGCGAAATTCTAATATAGCCGGTATAATTGGATGTTCTGACTGGATTTTCTCCAGTACTTCCACGTTGGTAGAATATCCGGTTTTTGTTTTTTTACCACCCGGAAGTTTCATTTGTTCAAATAAAACTTCTCCCAATTGTTTCGGTGACTGAATATTAAAGGTTTCACCAGCCATTTCATGAATGGAAGATTCCAACTCCTGAATCCGGTCTGACAGCTGGCTTCCATATTCTCCCAATGCTTCCCGTTGTACCTGAATTCCCCATCGTTCCATTTCATACAGCGAGTACATAGTAGGACATTCAATATTCCAATACAGTTCCAGCATATGCTTTGAGGATAACTCTGTTTCTATTTTCTTGCCGGCCTGAAAAATGACACAGATTTCATTTGCCAGCAGTTCCTGTACATTGTTATCCTGAATGGTAAAAGCAGTTATTTCTGCTTTTCCAAGCAGTTCTGTTCGGGAAGGAACCGTAATACCTAAAATATCACGGGCAATATCATCATAGTAATAAGTATCTTTTAAAGGATTTAACAAATAACAGGCAACGGCCAAGTCCATAATTTCGACGGTATCAATACGCTCATTTATGAGATGTAATTGATTTTTCCATCCACAAGTTACAGCCTTACGTTTTCCTTTTATAAGGGAAGCCAATTTGTCTAACAGGTAATCTTCTGTAATAAATCCACCTGCAGGGATTAAGATACCTTTCCCTGAATCTGTTGCAAAACAAATTCCCAAAAAGCCTTGCTCCCCTGTGATGCATTGAAAAGCCAGATAATCCGACTGGTTTGCTGTGTCAAACCAGGTTTCTGCAACTGGTAAATCATCAATGATTTCTAATTCTGCCTCAAAAGCTTTGACCTGCATTGGTTGTGAAAACCGAGTTAATATACTTTTCAATTCCAGTTTTTTAAAAAGCTCGTAAGAAGCCTCATTAAAAAACTCATTTCGTTCCATGTCATCCAAAGTAACATCTAATTCACAATCCAGTTTAATGGTTGCAAGTTCTTTACTCATTATTGCCTGATCATAGTAATTCGTTAGGTTTTCTCTGGCTTTATTCGGTTTTATTTCATCAATATGTGCATAAGCATTTTCAATTGATTTGAATTCGGTTATGATTTTTGTCGCAGTTTTTTCTCCTATTCCCGGTACACCCGGTATATTGTCAGAAGCATCGCCCATTAAGCCTTTTAAATCTATGAATTCTGTTGGAGTTACCTGATAACGTTCCAGCACATCAGAAGCAAAATAGTTTTCAACTACAGTACCGGAAGATTTTGTCTTAGGTATCCTTACCTGAATCTCATCAGTTGCAAGCTGTAGTAAATCTCTGTCTCCGGAAACAATTGTGACAGAAAAACCTTGTTTTAATCCTTGTCTGGACAAGGTTCCTATAATATCATCTGCCTCATAACCACCCTGCTCTACTGTTTTGATATTCATTGCATGTAATACATCTTTCATAACAGGAACCTGTTGGCGAAGCTCTTCCGGCATTGGTTTTCTTGTGCCCTTATATGCCTCATACTGAAGATGTCGAAAGGTTGGCTGATGAACATCAAATGCCACACACAAATGAGTCGGTTGCTCTTCCTCTGTTAATTTCAATAAAATATTCAAAAAACCAAGAATTGCATTGGTATGCAATCCCTGGGAATTGGATAAATCCGGCAAACCATAAAATGCCCGATTCAAAATACTATGTCCATCAATCAATAACAGTTTTTTCAACTTGACTCGCTCCTTCTTGTATCATTAAATAACTATGTAATCGTTCATAAAAGCTGCTTTGTTCTTTTTGTTCTTGTTGTTCCATATAGCTTGCTAAATCAAATGCTTCTTCTTCTGCATGGAATAAAGACTCGCCAAAATAGTCGTAATAATAGGTTTTCGATTGTGCAGCTTTGATTGCTTCCTGTTCTTGTAAATACTTTGCATTCTGATAGCTTTCATATCCAAAGAACCCAACTGTACATATTATGGCAATCACCAGTACAATGGAGGAACCGGTTAGTTTTCGACGGTTTTGGATGTGTTTATATTCCGCATTTAATTTCTCTTCCATCTGAGCCTTAAAATTCGTAGAAAGCTCCTGATCTTCATCCAGCTGTTTCATACCGACTAAAAGTGTATAGTAAATCTCTAATTCCTCGGCACAATTTTCACAGCTTCGAATATGCCGTATAAATTCCAGCACTTCGCTATCATCAAGTTTGTCTTCAATAAAGGCTACAATCTTTGATTGTGCTTCTAAACAATTCATATCATCCACCAGCTTTATTTTCTATCTGCGAATCGCATTATAATAAAAGCGAACATTTAACAGTTTGCTATTTTCATATATATTCATTCGTATCCGTCGCCACTCATTCTGATTACCCAGATAATAAACATCTGTCAACTGATTGCACCCATCAAAAACATGATTTCCTATATATTCAATATGAGGAATCAGAAATTGTTGCAGGCTATAACAATATTCGAATGCAAAATTACCAATACCAACCAAATGATTAGGAAGAATCACTTCTCTCAGATAAGGGCAGTTAAAAAAGGCAGTATCTTCAATGAGGCGAATATTTGCCGGTAACTGAATATTCACAATGTTCGTGTATGCAAATGCTGAACGTGCAATAATTCGAACAGGAAACCGGTCGATTTCTTCCGGAATTACTAAAAGATTTCCCTGAAATGGCCGGGTTAATCCTAAAATCATTACTTCTCTTTGATCTGTAATTGCATAACGGAGCCATCCGTCCTTTGTTACTTTTACTTTCAAACGACCTGTAATATTATGATCATGCTTTGCAAAATAAATACACATAGCAATAGTAAATGCGTACATACCTGCTACAAATACAAAGAATACCAGCATCATTAACCAGTTTCCAGAACTGCAGAAAAAATCATAAAATCCATGAATAATCATAGGAACAAACAGACTAAGTCCAATATAGGTAACGCATACTCCTATTTTATGTTGAAACATGGATTCTTTAGCTTTTCCATAAAAATAGCCCATAAATATAGCTACCCCTGTATGTAAAGGCACAGCCAGAAAGGCTCTGCCAATGCCGGTACCTAATCCTCCAAGTATTCCCAATTCTAATCTGGAAGAGAAAACATAACCTATGTTTTCCAGCAGAGCAAATCCCAGAGAGGTAGCAACTGCATAAATAACTCCATCAAATACATAATCAAAATGTTTGTTCTTCCAGGTGATTGCAAACATAAATAGAAACTTAAACAATTCTTCTGTAATTGCAACAACAAAAAAATACAAAATAAAATTATATAGAAACGTATCCGGTTTCAAGATAACTTCTAAAACAAGCTCACCTATGGCTTCTATAATTATTGTTGGAATGGTACTGAGTATCCCCATCCCCATTAAGGCAAGAACCAGCCAAAATGGCTCCCGCTCTATTTTATCTCCAAAATATACTAGCGACATTAATACAACTACCGGTATAATTGCTAATATAAATAGTAGTAAATCCATTTCTTTATCCTCCAATAATTCCATTATATGCGATTCAAAGACTGATTGCAAATAAATAAAGCAGTAAGCTCTGCCTACTGCCTTATTTAACCATGTTCATTTTCTAATTGTTTGAATACTATATGTTGTAAACATAATTTCAAACGGATTGTATAATGCCGGCAGCGGGACTTGAACCCGCACGTGGTTGCCCACAACAGATTTTGAGTCTGCCTCGTCTGCCATTCCGACACGCCGGCAGTTAATCTAAGGATTAACTTGACGCTTTGCGTCAACAGTTGATAGTATATATGATTCTTTCCTAAATGTCAATCATTTTCTTCCGGTAAATTTATTTTTCGTGCTACTACTGCAAATCGTCCATCTTCTGTGTGGTAGGCACAAGTTGATAATGTAATTAAAGAGTCACCATAATGAGCAGTTGCTTCTATGTCATATGAAGTTAATGCTTTTACCTGTTCAACATAAGCATCAAACTCTTCTTCAGAAGCCGCATCAAAAAATTCATAATACTTAAACACATCCGTCTCATCATCGTAAACTTTTGAATAAAAAGCTGCTATGACTTCATATTCACCATCACCATCAATTGTGTGGAAACTAAAACGAGGATGCGTATCATAAAACTCCTTGGAATCGTATTTGATAATATCAGAGAACATGGTTCCTGCTTTCATATTATGTCCGTAAATCAGTAAATTGGCAGTTGGTTTGGTAAAACTGCAGCGATAATCTAAGAAAGGAAGACCGGAATCATCCCACTCCTGTTCAAAGTTACGATGAATATAATACTCATTTTCGGTCATATTCTGCATAACCGGATAGTCAACCCTTGTATCCGGAATTGTAATCCATCCGATAAAATCCGGATTTTTCCGATATAATTCAGCATACTTCTTTTGTACAGCCCTGCCATTAACCACAACCATCTCCGTTTGTTCAGATGTTGTTGATGGATCCGTATCTTCGTTTACCAATTCTTTCAGTGACGCAACATTATTCTGACTTTTTTGTGTCTTAAAAAAATAGTTTCCAAGATAACATGCACACGCCAGTGTGATGCATAAACAAAGGATTGCCAGTACAAGCCGGACAATGGATTGCTTTTCCCTTTTCATAATTCAGCCTTTCTTTTTGATAATGAGAAAAGAGACCACGGGGGTCTCTTTTCAAAAATACTTCTTATTTCCCCATTGATTGCTTCGTTTCAGGTCTGTATATTCTGCGTAGGCCTGCTCCAAAATCTGCTTCTCATTCGGAAACTTTAATAAATGATATGCTTCATGATATTTGTAATATCCCGAATCTAAGAAATATTCTTCTCTTTGTGGTTTACTGTAATAACTATCGGCCATCATAAGATACCAATGTACGTCTTTTTTCACAACTTCTGATGCTGCATTAAACATATAATTACTCTTTCCTATATATTTAATAATAGTTGCACGTACACCGGTTTCTTCCTGTACCTCACGTAAAGCGGTTTGAGTATGTTCCTCACCCTCTTCAACCGTTCCTTTTGGCAAAACCCATCCTTCATACTTATTTCTGTAATTCTTATAAAGCAATAAGACTTTGCCTCTGAAAATTACCACACCACCACAGCTTGTTGCCTCAATCATTGCAATTCCTCCTGGTGTGACTTACTATCATAGATAGTATACCAATCTTAGAGTTTGATTTCAACTATTATCGATAATAGGCATCAAAAATCTGACGTGCAACACTGGTAGCACGAACACCGGAGGTATCTGCTTCTTCAATTACTACACAAACTACAATATCCGGATTTTCTACATTTGAAAACCCTACGAACCAGGAATGAGACTCTCCTGCCGAATTGTACTCTGCAGTTCCTGTTTTGCCGGCAACCGAATAAGCATCTGTATTTACCCCGTATCCGGTACCATAATCAACAACACCTTCTAGTAAGTCCGTTAAATTCTGAGCTTCAGTTGGTGTCATGACCCTTTTATATGCGGATGGTGAAAAACGTTTAACTGTTACACCTTCATAATTTTCAATGCGTTCTACCAGATAAGGCTTCATCATGACACCAGCATTTGCAATGCTTGCCATAATCATGGCGTTGTGTAATGGTGAAATCTGAGTTTCTCCTTGCCCAATTACGGTTTGTGGTATCTGAGATGGGTCTGACTTGCCATCAAGGACAAAACTGCTTTTATTGTAATTTCCACCATATGGAAGACTGTTATTGAATAAAAAGTCATCACATAGATTTCTGAACTTATCCATATCCAATGATGTACCAATATTGGAATAAGAGGTATTGCAAGAAAAAGCTAAAGAATCTGCCAAATCTTCCTCACCATGTACGGTACCATTGTAACAATGGATAGATACACTATTAAACACGCCTTCTCCTTCGCAATTAAAATGATAATCTTCCCAGTCAGAATTCTCCCGCATATATTCCAGTGTAGTTAGTGTTTTGAATGTAGAGCCTGGTGGATATAATCCCTGAGTTGCCCGGTTCAAAAGGATAGTATTATCACTTGCAGTATTATCTGTAACCGATTGCCAGACAGAATCAATATTATTTGGATTAAAATCCGGTTTTGATACCATAGCCAGAATTTTCCCTGTATCCGGTTCCAATACAACTACTGCTCCCTTTGCATTGCCTAATGCATTATATGCTGTGTTTTGCAAATTATAGTCTAATGTAGTTACTATGGTATCTCCCATATTTTTTTCTTCTTTTAAAGCATTGGTTGTACGCTCAAAAATATTTGCATTTGAAGTCAACAAATAATAATTTGCCGTCAATTCAATTCCGGCTTTCCCGTTCGTGGAATAGCCAACTGCATGAGCAAACAAATTACCATATGGATAATACCGATAATAACTTCCATCATCTAAATACTGATTTGTAGCAACGATTTCACCATCACTGGTTACAATATCACCACGTATCACCCGTTCTGCCAGTTTGTCTTGTCTGGCATTGTAGGAGTTCGCAATCACACTTTCACTGTCGAATATCATAAATTTGCATATGTACAATATTAACAGAAGAAAGATTCCGGCAAACATATAAGTAATCAGAAGGATTGGCTTATTGGCTATTTTGTTTTTTTCGCTTCTCCGTTTTTCCTGTAAGAGGAATTTTTGGGGATTCATCTCTCTGGAGGATTTTTTCTTTTTCTCGTTCAACTTTTTCCGCCTCTTTACTTGAAATAATATTAATTCCCTGAATAATCTGGAAAATAATCAATGTACTGGTTACAGAACTCAAACCATAGCTGACCAATGGCAGTGTAACGCCAGTGGATGGTATAAATTTTGTTGCACCACCAATATTTAGCAGTACCGGGAAAATATAGCAAACTGCAAAACCAAAAGCCATATTTTTATAAAAGGAATGTTTACATTTCATGGACACATCAATAAATCCAATAAATACACTAAAACAAATCAGGATTAGTATGAGTGCTGCTAATGTTCCCATTTCTTCCGCAAATACGGAAAAAATGAAATCACTCTCCCGAACCGGTATGGACTGAGGCATTCCTTCATTTAATCCGGAGCCAAACCAACCACCCGATCCAATTGCAAATAAGGATTGAGCAATCTGATATCCGGAGTCATCAATGTCACTCCATGGATCTATCCAATTATTAATACGAACCATTACATGCTGGAATAATTTTTGCCTGAATAATAGGAAAGCAATTGCACCAAGTATACAGGCACCACCCATACAACTAAAGAAATACAGTGGCCGGCGGGTTGCAATATAAAGCATCGATACATATATGATGAAGAAAATAAGTGCACCACCCAAATCTTTTTCCAATACCAACACGCCAATGTGACCAACTGCAAAAGCAGTTGCAATAAGAATCTGACGAAATTCTGTACTCTTTGCAAGAATACTTGCTACAAAGAATACAAAAAGAATCTTCACAAATTCAGACGGTTGTAAGGAAAAATTCACAAAATGCAGGTCAATGGCAAGCCAGTTTCGGGCTCCATATTTTCCTAATCCATGTATAATTCCCTCTCCCGGAATAAATACAGTCAATAATGTAATAATTCCTAATATTCCATAAACAAAATAATAATTTCTCAGATTCCGGTTCTTCAGCATAAGTAATGGAATGAAACTTACAATCACCAGTGACACAGTTGATATTAAAAACTGTTTTACTGCCAGATTAAAATTAATTCTGGTTAACATGGTATATCCAATTAAAAGCAGAAAACACATGTTGTTGGTAATGAGTCTGGAAGAATGCTTATAGTATCGGTGATATAAAACCATATATAAAACAGCAACCAGGATTTCTCCACCATACAGCAATAAGATTTTCATAGATTCTAATTTCATAAATAGTATTAAATACCATAAAAAATGAATAGAAAATATTAAAATAATCTGCTGTGTCAGTTTCTTATCTCTGGCATGCTTTTCCTTGCATCGAAAGATACTAAAGCAGCTCCATCCATATATTGCCAGCAAAATTATACTGACGTATTGTGCAATGATAGTAATGACTGTTACCATGCCGATTATTCGATTCCTTTCTTATAATGCCCCCAATAATCAGATAAAGAGGGTGAGTGCTCTAAAATTTCTCTGGTTTCCTGTGCATTTTCTGTAGTTAGAAGAATTCGATATGTTTGGATATCTCCCATTTGCCAATCCTTCAAAAAAGGAAACAGGCATGTTGGCTCTTCCTGAAACACAATATTATAACAATACTTACAAATCTGATGAATCTGATAAGTATCCTGGTGATCATTTGTTAATTTAAGATAACCACTTTTTTTATGACAATTGTCTGTATTTTTTGCCAGACACTGTGCAGTTATCATTACAGATTGTTTTCCATATACAATCCACTCCCATGCTGAATTCGTTGTATCAACCAGATCTTTTAACTCTTGTCGGTTTAGTTCAACCGGAAGTGTCAGATGGACATTGGACCTTAAATTCTGGTATACATAAGCAGCTGAACGATTATACGTGTATACATTAAAATCACAAACAATTGGTTTGTCTGCCGTATTGTTTTTAAGAAATGCCAGCTGATCTATGGTTCGAACTATAAAACCATCAACCGGAAGTCGGACACACATCTGCAATTCCTGTTCCATATCCATGCGATATATACGAGGAAATACTACATAACATTGTTTCTTTTGATTATGAGTCTTGGTCAGACAGGCTTCTAATTCTTGCAGGGAAAACCGTTCTAATTCCAAATCTATCCTATTTATCATTTTAAATAAGAGTACCTGTTCCAATTGCTCTATAGTTGAAATCTGAACAGCCCACTGAGCAGGCGTCTTGCATTTGCAGGCACAAACCGGTATTTCCTTAAGCATGTTACTTAGTTCTGGCCGAATCTGACGTCTTCCTGCTTTGATACATTGTTCCAGAAGCTCCTGAAGTGCCTGCCGCCGTAACTGATTCCATTCTTTCATAGAAAAGAAACAGTCCTCATCCATATCTAAGTCTAAAGATTGAATCCGGAATGGCATATCGCCCAGCTTATACAGTTTTTCCTGTATTACCTCTTTTTTCAGTGGCTGATTCTTTGCCTGTAATACCTTGCTTCCTGTTACTTCAACCAGACAATCCCCACAACGTACCTTTATCATAGCAGATAAGTCTTTCTTCATCGTAACAGAAATATGAATATTTTCTTTCAATCTATTTTCGGAATTTTCTTCCAGATATTCCTGACACAGTACATGATTTTTTGTTCTGTAAACCAGATTCCCAGGCTGTATCTCCTTCAAATTCTTTGCATTCAGTACAACTGTATCCCCAGAGTTTCCGGCAATTCCGGATGTGATTTCAATGCATTTTTTATTTGATGTTCTTATTTCCAATATATCGCCGTGATTCAAATTCTGCTTCAGTTGAAGTGTAATTGCACCACCTTGTATCGTTTCTACCGTTCCAATCAGTAGACCATTATGGTGATTCCGTTCCATACTCATCATTTCTTTTCCATTGTGCAGGTGGAAATATCCTCTGGTAAAATTACCACGATTATAGATATCAGCCAATTGGTTTTGCTCCGCTTCAACATCAAAAGCTTGGCGATTCATGCAGGCATCAATTGCTCTACGATAAGCATTTACGGCAGAAATAACATATTCTGCTTTTTTCATTCTGCCTTCAATTTTAAAGGAATCAATCCCCTTATTTATAAGTTCCGGTACAGACTGCAAAGCACATAAATCTTTGGGACTAAAATAGTATCCGACCTGTCCATTATTCAATGCATATTGCTGCCTGCATGGCTGGGCACATCTGCCGCGATTTCCACTTCTTCCGCCAATCATGCTGCTTAACAGACACTGGCCTGAAAAAGAATAACACAAAGCTCCGTGAACGAATATTTCTATTTCCAATCCGGTCTCTTCTTTTAGTTTCAGGATTTCCTCCATACTTAATTCTCTAGCCGGTACAATACGCGAAAACCCAGCCTCTTTTAATAGATTTCCACCATATGGACTTGTAATGGACATCTGTGTGCTGGCATGTAATTCCAACTCCGGAAACCATTTGTGAATACAATCAGCAACCCCTAAATCCTGTACAATAACTGCATCCAAACCAGCTTCATAAGGCGTTTTTAAGTATGAGAAAAGACGGTCAATTTCTTCATTTTTCAATAAAGTATTCACCGTCAGATATAATTTTTTATGATGTAACTTCGCATATTCAATTCCATGTACCAATTCTGTTTCCGACAAGTTTGTGGCAAATGCTCTTGCACCAAACATCTGCCCACCCAGATATACAGCATCGGCTCCTGCCTGAAATGCCTGTTTCATGATTTCCAAAGATCCTGCCGGAGCCAGAATTTCTGGATGTTTTGTTACCATATTCTGCCTCAGTCTGTCTATTTGCTTTTATTACGGTCTTTTTCTGCCTCTAATTGAATAATCTTTCGCTGTAAGGCATTTACCTGCTCTTTATATTCTTCCACAAGTTTTAAGGCAGATTCCTGTTTGATTCGTGTTTCAATTACTTCATGCCGTAAATCATATAACTGTTTTTCTTTTTCATCTTCTACCTTTACAGATTCTTCTGCCTGTTTTTTTACCTTAAAGTAATCATCTGCAATATTCAGAGCCAACAATACTCCTTGATATTCAGCATTTAATTTTCGATAATGCTCACTACTTTTGCATTCTGTAATTTTGTTATTAATATACATTGCAATACTTTGTAAATACTCTTCACTTTCATAACCACTTAAGGTATACACTTTCCCGTTAATAATTACCGGTATATCATTTTTTTGTGCCATAGGTTCCTCCTCATTCCTCTTCTGATATCATTGCATCTAAACCAAAATGTCGGTAACATAATTCTGTTACCATTCGACCTCTTGGGGTACGATTTATAAAACCGTTTTTTATTAAATATGGTTCATATACATCTTCAATTGTTCCGGGGTCTTCACCAATTGCAGCTGCCAAAGTATCCAGTCCCACTGGCTTCCCACCAAATTTATCAATCATAGTTTTCAGCATATGACGATCTGTATCATCTAACCCTAGAGAATCAACCTCTAAACGATCTAAAGCAGTTTTGGCTATATCATAGGTAATTTCTCCCTGATATTCAACTTCCGCAAAGTCCCGAACCCGTTTTAATAGTCGATTTGCTAATCGCGGCGTACCTCTGGAACGTCTTGCTATTTCACCGGCACCTGATGAATCCAAATGGATACCAAGTACATAAGCAGAGCGTTCTAATATCTCAGTCAATTCCTCATTCGTATAAAACTCCAAACGATTTACCACTCCAAAGCGATCTCGCAACGGTGCAGTCAGCATCCCGGCTCTTGTAGTAGCCCCGATTAAGGTAAAATGTGGTAAATCCAACCGAATAGAACGTGCAGATGCTCCTTTTCCAATCATAACATCAATAGCAAAATCTTCCATGGCAGGATATAATACTTCTTCTACTTGTCGGTTGAGACGGTGAATCTCGTCAATAAATAATACATCATGTTCTGAAAGATTATTTAATATAGCTGCCAATTCTCCCGGCTTTTCGATAGCCGGACCTGAGGTGATTTTTAAATTCACCTTCATTTCATTGGCCACAATGGATGCCAGTGTAGTTTTTCCAAGCCCTGGCGGTCCATAAAGGAGTACATGATCTAAAGCTTCACCCCTCTGTTTTGCAGCTTCAATAAACACTCTTAAATTATTTTTAACCTTTTCCTGCCCGATATAATCATCCAAGTACTTAGGACGCAGACTACTTTCAATCCGGCTGTCTTCTTCTGTAAATTCCGTTGTAATAATGCGATTATTCATGCTCTACCTCTTAAAATCAAACCAACTTGTGAAGTGCTGCTTTTAATAATGCTTCTTCTGTCATAGTATCTGCCTGATCAATCTGACGAAGGGCACGCATAGCTTCCATTTGAGAATAGCCAAGACTAGTCAAAGCCATAGCAGCGGATGCTACTGCATCCGACTGGCTTGCAGTCAAATCCGGAGCCTGGCTACTACTATTATGTAGCATGGAATCAATATCAATCTTATCCTTCAGCTCTATTACGATCCGCTGGGCACTTTTATTGCCAATTCCATTCGCACATGTTAAAGATTTTGCATCACCACTTATAATTGCCATTTGGACATCATTTACAGATAATGCAGAAAGAATCGCCAGTCCTGCCTTTGGACCTACACCGGAAACACTAATCAAAAGCTTGAAAAGATGCAAGGCTTCTTTCGTTAAAAAACCATATAGACTGATATCATCTTCCCGGATATTCATATGTACATAGAGAATCAGTGTTTCGCCCAAGGGAGGCAAACATCCCAAATCCATACCAGAAGTATAAATATGGTATCCCATGCCATGATGGTCAAGGATTACAGAATCATCCAGTATTTCTACCAGCGTTCCCTTTATATATCCTAACATATATCTACCTCATTCTTTAATTATCATCAACCTACGGTTGGAGACATTATATCACAGTTTTATTCATTAATCAAAAAGTAACTGCATTTCTATTCATTTTTTGTTATGATAGAAAAAAAGAAAGGCAGGATAAGTTCATGAAAGAATGGTATGGTGTATTAGCAGAAACAAATACATATCAAATGGAGTATTGGTGTAAACCGGAGCATACCTTGTTATTTGATATTGAAACCACCGGTTTGTCTGCTAAAACATCTATGCTATATATGATTGGATACTGTTTTTATCAGGATGGTCATTGGAATTATCGCATGCTGTTTAATGATGATGGCCGTTCTGAATTCAATATTCTTTCTATCTTTTTTGAAGTTTCATCACATTACCTTACTCTGGTTCACTATAATGGTGATGGATTTGATATACCATATCTTTTAGAAAAAAGTAAACAGTATAAAAGCTTTGGCATGTCACTTGCATATGAAGATTCATTTGCAAGTCTGCAAAGCTTGGACTTGTACAAGATTATAAAAGGGTTTCGAGCTGGTTTGTCTTTGCCAAATTTAAAGCTGCAGACTTTAGAACAAGCATTACATATCTCCCGGACAGATACCACAAATGGTGGTGAATTGATTCATATATATCAGAACTATCTGAAAAAACCATTAGAAAAAAACGAAAGACTTCTGTTTCAGCATAATTATGATGACATTCTGGCAATGGTACCATTACTACAATTATTGGGTTTTCAAGCGTTAAAAGAAGAACAATGGACCCTGACTCAAATAATACAACAGCAGGATAAAATTACTTTAAGCTTACAATTAACAATACCTTTGCCAATCCCATACACCCACAATACGCCTTATTTGACATTCCATGGCAATCAAAATGAAGCAGTGATTCATATTCCTATCTGTGAAGATACTTTATACTACTTTTTACCTGACTGGAAAAACTATTATTATCTCCCACTGGAACATAAAGTTGTTCATAAAAGTCTTGCTGCTTATGTAGATGCATCCTGTAAAAGGAAGGCTAAAAAGGAAGAAGCTTACATCAAAAAAGAGGGAAAGTTTCTTACAATTCCCTCTAAAACGGCTAACAAATATCCTCACATTTACAAAAGAAAGATGAATGATTCTTTATGTTTTGTAGAATGTTCAGAACTGAATCTGACTGATGTTCAGTTCTGGCTGGATTATTTACATGATATATTCTAATGTATTATTATAAAATGCAGTTCAATTTATATCTTCTTATAAAAAAATGAATACTGTGGTTCAAAATGGATGGCTCTTGCCTGCAAAATCTGCTCTGTGCTGCCAATAAATAAATAACCATTAGGGCGTAAGGAAGCATGAAAACGTTTGAATACTTCCATTTTTGCTTCTTCAGTGAAATAAATCAAAACATTTCTACACACAATTAAATCAAAATTAGTATCATATCGGTCTGCCAACAGGTTATGCTGCCGAAACTCCACACAGTCCATAACATCATGAGATAGCTGATACATACCACTGGCATTCTTCTTAAAATATTTTTGTATATAGTTAGCAGGCAAATTAGAGATGCTCTTGTAGTTATAGCAACCTTCCTTTGCATAATCAATTACCTTATCATCCAAATCGGTAGCTAAGAGTTTCACTTTAACATTAGGGAAAAGTTCTTTCATTACCATAATAATTGTATATGGCTCATCTCCTGTAGAACATGCAGCACTCCAGATTTTAAGTGTACCATTTGCTTGTGTTAAAAGCTCAGGTATTACTTTGGTTTCTAAAATCTGCCACTGCAACGGATTCCGATAAAACTCAGATACATTGATGGTCAGATAATTCATAAATTGTTTCCGATGTTCTTCATTCTTCTTTAAATCTTGATAAAAATCACTGTAATCTTTGAAACCATACTTATTGCTAAGGGTATTTATTCTCCGTTTCATCTGACGTTCTTTATATGCATTTAAATCAATTCCGGTCAAACTAAGAATATCTTTTTTAAACTGTTCGTAATCAGACATAGACTTTCCCCCATTAACACTTTTTAAAAATTGAACTGCCGAAAAAATCCGGCAGTTCAATTACACTACTCATATAATACTAACTATTCTTCTGTTGTCTCTTCTACAGGTGCATCTTCTACAGCAGTATCTTCTGTTACTTCCTCTGTTCCTTCTTCATCATCACTATCCGGTAACAAAGCCTTGATACTTAAGCTGATTTTCTTGTCTGCTTCCTTAAAATCAACTACCTTTGCAGTAATTTCCTGGCCAATAGTAAGCACGGAAGATGGCTTTTCAATATGCTCTTTTGCAATTTGAGATACATGTAATAACGCATCTACACCTGGTTCCAATTCAACGAAAGCGCCAAAATCGGTCATTCTTGCAACTTTACCGGTTACAGTATTACCAACTGCATATTTCTCTACTGCATTTGCCCAAGGATTCTGCTCTGGGAATTTCATGCTTAATGCAATTTTTGTTCCCTGAATATCCTTAATGAATGCTTTAACGGTATCGCCGACTTTCAAGACTTTCTTTGGATTTTCAACGCGTCCCCATGACATTTCAGAGATGTGTAACAATCCATCGGCTCCACCTAAATCAATAAATGCTCCAAAATCTGTTACATTCTTTACAGTACCTTCTACTGTCATACCAACTTCAATCTTTTCAAATAATGCTTTCTGAGCTTCTTCTTTCTTAGCAACCAAAAGCATTTTACGATTACCAATAATTCTTCTCTTTCTTGGGTTGCATTCTGTAATTACGAATTCAACCTCCTGATCCATATATTTCTCCAGATTCTTTTCAAACGTATCAGATACCAGACTTGCCGGAATAAATACCTTGCTTTCGCCATAAAGAACGGTTAAACCGCCTTCTAATACCTGTACAACTTTACCGGTCAGAACATCACCATTCTCACATGCTGCTTCAAGCTTATCATTTGCCATATCTAAAGCAACTCTCTTATAAGATAGTAATACCTGTCCTTCACCATCATTATTCTTAATAACTTTTGCAGAAATCTTGTCACCAACCTGTACCATTGTTGTCAGGTCTGCATTCGGCTGATTTGTGTATTCATTTCTTGGAATTACGCCTTCGGATTTGTAATTAATATTTACAATAATCTCATCCGGCTTAACGCTTAATACTTCTCCTTCAACCAGTTTGCCAGGTGCAATCTGGATACTGTTCTTTTCTTCTTCCTGTAATAATTCTTCAAAACTTAATTCTGACATGCTGTCATGAACCTCCTTAATAATATTATTTGGGGTAGATGCCCCTGCAGTAATACCTACCCTACTTGCGGATTCAAAAGCAGTCAAATCCAAGTCAACGAGTGTCTGTATATAGTAAGTATTTGCACATTCATTTTTGCTGATTTCATATAGCTTCTGTGTGTTTGAGCTATTCTTACCGCCTATAACAATCATTGCATCTGCTTCTTTGGCAATCAGTGCGGTTTCCTTCTGTCTTGCCTCTGTTGCGTTACAAATCGTATTACAAGCAATACTATCATACCCTTTTTTTGATATAATTTCAACTAAATCTTGAAATTTCTTGTTATTAAATGTCGTTTGGGAAACAATTACCAGCTTTTCATCAGATTTTATGTCAATCAAATCAATATCTTCCGGCTTTTCGACTACAAAAGGTTCATTGGCACACCAGCCCTTAATTCCCTCGACTTCCGGATGATCATTATTGCCAATAATCACAATACGATTTCCATTTTCGCTTTCCTCACGAACGATTTTGTGTATTTTTAAGACAAACGGACAGGTGGCATCCACCAGTTCCAGTCCAAGTTCTTCTATCAAATCGTAAACCTGTTTTTCTACACCATGGGAACGAATCACGACTGTACCGGATGTAACTTTCTTAAGCTCTTCTATATCATGTACTACCTGTACCCCGCGTTTTTCCAAATCCTTCACTACTTCTTCATTATGAATAATTGGTCCATAAGTGTAAACCGGCTTAAGCTTTCCTACTTCCTGATATACAGTTTCTACAGCTCGTTTTACGCCAAAGCAAAATCCGGCTGTCTTAGCAAGAATTACTTCCATAATCCCTTCTCCTTGCACTGATTTAGAATAACTTCTACCACCTCGGAAATGGTCAGATTGGAACTATCCAGATAATAAGCATCCTCTGCCTGCTTTAACGGTGCTATGGCACGGGACATATCCTGCTCGTCCCGCTTTATAATATCTGCTTCAATCTGTGCCATGTCACATGTCTCTCCTTTTTGCTTCAATTCCTCATAACGTCTTCTGGCCCGTTCTGAGGAAGATGCAGTGAGATAGATTTTTACTTCAGCATTCGGAAGCACATTGGTTCCAATATCTCTTCCATCCATTACAACAGTATTCTTAGCTGCCATATCTCTTTGTAACTGCAACAGCGCATCACGCACCGGCTGCTTTGCTGATGATTTGGATGCCATATTGCCAACTTCCTCTGTACGAAGAAACGGCGTAACATTCTCACCATTCAACCACACCTGCTGTGCACCATCTTCGTAACTAATGCTGACTTCAATATTCCTACAAGCCTGTTCTACTTGCTCCGGTACCTCCGGGTCTAATTGATTCCGAAGAAAATACACTGCAGTGGCACGATACATGGCCCCTGTATCAACATAAATTGCCTGTAACTCCTTTGCCACTAATTTTGCTATTGTACTTTTGCCGGCTCCTGCCGGTCCGTCTATTGCAACACTTGCCATATCATTTTTCCTTCCTTATATTATTTTATATTTCTTTCAGATACTTAACCTGAACCACTTGCATATGATTATACCACGAGTAATTAGGTATTACAAATTATGGTTTAACGTAGGTATCTACAACCGCGGTTTCGAGGATATAGGTCCACACGAGACGCGCTAATCGCACTTCGTGCTCACGGGTAGTGCACTGACGTGCACGTAGGT
>CAMEWU010000015.1 GCA_945946715.1 uncultured Clostridium sp.
ATAATGTATTTTTTGGTAGTGAACCACTTCTGATTCAAATACTTCCGGAGGGAGTAGCCTTATATACATATTTGGCAGGAATGATTATGGTATTAATAGCAGGCATTGTCTGTATCCTGCTTTATCTGGGAAGTAGAAAGAGTTATAAACCACATAAATTCTAAGAAAAGGTTGTCTGACGGAAGAGAGTAAATGAATACTCAAACATCCGATAAGACAACCTCTTTAATAATTTATCTAAATGACTTATTGGTTCGGATTTAGTGATGGAATAAACGGATGCCGGTAAATGCCATAACCATGTTGTATTTATCACAGCATTCAATAACTAAATCATCACGAACAGATCCACCCGGCTGGGCAATGTATTTTACACCACTCTTGTATGCACGCTCAATATTGTCTGAGAATGGGAAGAAAGCATCAGAGCCAAGGGTAACATCTGTGTTGCCATCCAGCCATGCACGCTTTTCTTCTCTGGTAAATACCGGAGGCTTTACCTTAAAGCGTTTCTGCCATTCTCCTTCCCGAAGAACGTCTTCGTATTCATCACCGATATATACGTCAATGGCATTATCCCGGTCTGCACGTCCAAGACCATCAACGAACTGGAGATTCATAACCTGTGGTGACTGACGAAGATACCAGTTGTCGGCTTTCTGTCCTGCCAGACGGGTACAGTGGATGCGGGACTGCTGACCGGCACCAATACCAATTGCCTGACCGTTCTTAACATAGCATACAGAGTTAGACTGTGTATATTTTAAGGTGATTAATGCAATTTTGATATCAATGAGGGCTGCTTCCGGAATCTCCTTATTTGCAGTAACAATATTGGATAATAAATCTGCATCAATATTTAACTCATTTCTTCCCTGTTCAAAGGTAATACCATAGACCTGCTTCCGTTCTAATTCTGCAGGAACGTAAGATGGGTCAATCTGAATCACATTATAATTTCCCTTTTTCTTTTCCTTCAACATGGCAAGAGCTTCATCGGTGTACCCAGGGGCAATAACACCGTCAGAAACTTCACGTTTTATTAAGCGAGCGGTATCTGCATCGCAGACATCGGAAAGTGCAATGAAATCACCGAAGGAAGACATACGGTCTGCACCTCTGGCTCTTGCATAAGCACTTGCCAGTGGTGATAATTCTCCTAAGTCATCTACCCAGTAGATTTTTGCTAAGGTTTCGTCCAGTGGAAGACCAACTGCAGCACCGGCAGGGGATACATGCTTGAAGGAAGTAGCAGCCGGAAGCCCTGTGGCTTCTTTTAACTCTTTCACTAATTGCCAACCATTAAATGCATCCAGAAAATTAATATATCCAGGCTTTCCGTTCAATACCGTAACCGGTAAATCACTGCCATCCTCCATGAAAATACGGGATGGTTTCTGGTTTGGATTGCATCCATACTTTAATTGAATTTCGTTCATAATCGTTCTCCTTTGCTTTGAAATACGTGAATTTAATATTATAATAATTATTGGTTCTTATTAATAATTCTGGTTTCGTAAGTGCCGGTTGCAATGTCAATGAACCGTACAAATAAGGAAACCTTGTTATCCTCATTCAAGCTGTTCCAGACTAAATCTGTAAAGGCATCAATTTCATTTGGAATATCTACCAGCTTTGGTTCCCCTTCGAAGCTTGGCAATGGTTCTTCATTTCTGGTATAGGTATGAATGAAATGACCTTCACCGGCAAGAGGATTTTCATAAGTAAAGGTGTAACGGTTACATGCCTGTGGATTACCGTTGTGGCTTTTTAAGATAGACATAGCATAATGATAGGTTCCATCCTTCACCTGCATAATACCGGAAATTCTAGGGGTATAATTCGGACCATCCGGTTCGAATTCCCGGGAACGGAGTGACTGTTCAAAGGTCATTCCTGCCTGTAATCCGTCATATATGGTGTCGGTCTGGTCGCCGTTGGTTACGATAGTTTTTGTATCCAGAACTCGAACCGGTGCGTAGATGATCAGGCTTGGGTCTTCCAACTTTGCAGGGTCAAATGCCTCTGTACGAATACCCTCACCTTCTGTTACAAATACACGATTACGGCTGTTACTGCTTCTGCCCATGATAAAGTAAGCAGTGACTGCCTTGGTTCCGTCCTGGGATTTGCCAATGACGATGCCACGACCCGGATAAGGGTTGTTCTTTAATTCCTGTTCCAATGATAACATGATTGTTTCCTCCTTAATCATTTTTCAAATGCCATCTTGTGCAAGCACAATGTCTTTTTCAATAAAAAAAGCCTGAGCACACACGAATGTGGCCCAGGCGGTCGGCTCTATGTCCAAGTACAACCAGACAAGCTGGTGTAAGATACACTCCCTTGTAGTTACCTACCCGAATCACTCGTTTCCGCCAGTCATGTATCCTCTTTCATATTATCGGAAACAGAGGGGAAATGCAAGAGAAAAAACGGGAATTCTACAAGATATCTGTTGAATTGAAAAAATAAGACAGGATAGAATTAATACTTGAAAATAAACGATAAATTCACTATAATAAGCAAGAGTTAAACGAAGGCGTACAGCAGGTTGTTGTGTGCCTTTTTCTCATAGTCAGGTAATGAAGTGGAGGTAATAACATGAAAACAGGAACAGTAAAATGGTTTAACGCAAAGAAGGGCTATGGCTTTATCAGTGATGAAGAAGGAAAGGATATCTTTGTACACTTTTCAGCACTGGATATGCCGGGCTTTAAGGTATTAGAGGAAGGCGAAAAGGTTGAATTCGATGTAGTAGAAGGTGAAAAAGGACCTCAGGCTGCTAATGTAGTTAAAGTTTCATAGGCGACATGATATAATGATTAGGGAACAATATTTATGGGAAAAATAAAAATTGTTCCCTAATCTTTTTGTTGCATTTTAGGGAACAAAATTGTATTATTTTATTAGAAAAGTTCCCTAAGGAGATGAGAAGGTTTGAAGGACAATTTTTTGGAAATACAAGAACTTTTACAACAAAAGGCTGACTATCAGGCAAGGTTGAATCTAATGCCCTATGATGGAACGCCGGAGGTGAAGGAGCAGAGTGGAAAAAAATATCTGTATGTAAGAAAAAGAGTCGGAAGTCGTTTGACTTCGACTTATGTAGATGTATATTCAGAAGAATTACATCAGTTGTTACTTAAAAATGCGAAAGAGTCCAAAGAATTACGGAAGAATATACGACAGATTGATAAGCAACTTGTTAATCTGGGATTTATTGACCATGAATTACCGGAAAGTGTTATTCGAAATCTTGAATTTGCCAGAGTGAATATGAAAGGAAATATTTATGATCAGGCAATCTTAGAAGGGGTAGCAACTTCATTTCCTCAAACAGAAGATATTATAGAAAATGGAAAAGTAAGCGGTATGACAGCTATTGATGTGCAGAAAATCCTGAATCTCAAGCATGCATGGGAATTTATTTTAGATAAAGATGTCATACAGAGCGATTCCAATTATTATATGTTGTGTCATATTGCTAAGCTTGTAAATGAGGGATTTTTTACAGATGGTGGAAGGATACGTGGAGTTCCGGTTACCATAGGTGGATGTTCTTATGTTCCACCAATCCCCGTTGAATTAACAGTAAAAGAAACACTTCAGAGCATTGTCGCATCACAAAAGAGCGAAATTGATATTGCCATTGAGTTATGCCTTTACTGTATGAAAACACAGGTGTTTTTAGATGGTAATAAGAGGGCGTCTGTTATATATGCCAATCATTATCTGATTGCACATGGTCAGGGGCTTTTAGTCATTCCGGAGAAAGAAGTTTCGGAATTCAAAAAGCTATTGGTAGCATTTTATGAGGGAGAGGATATGTCAATCATAAGCTCTTTTTTGAAACATAAATGTTGGAAACGATTGTAAGAATAGGAAAGGTGGGACACAGGTTATTCCTGAAGTTCCACCTTTTATAGCTTTTTACAGTTGTCTCTGTACTGATTTTTAATTTCTGGAGCAGTTATACTGCAAGTCTTCCCAACGTCTGTCTACTTCCTCCTGGAACTGCTGAATCAGATATTCATTGCCTGGCTTGAACAGATGCTTGAAACGACCCTGGGTCTTTAAGAAATCTTCGATTGGAAGCTTCTTCTTTGGCTCATAGTTCAGAATCCATTTGCCGTCAATCACTTCGAATAATGGCCAGTAGCAGGTTTCTACTGCCAATTTACAGATAGTCATAATATCGCTTGCTTCATACCGCCAGCCACGAGGACATGGAGCCAGGACATTTAAGAATGCAGGACCAGGGGTATAGATTGCGGTTTCTGCCTTGGTATGAATATCCTTAAAGTTGCCAAGGAAGGTAGTCTGAGCCACGTATGGTACATTGTGAGCTGCTATAATAGCTGCTAAATCTTTTCTGCCCTGTAGCTTACCGTCAGACTGAGAACCAACCGGAGTGGTAGTAGTGTCTGCATATCTTGGAGTAGCAGAAGACCGTTGGATACCGGTATTCATGTAAGCACCGTTATCATAGCAGACATAGACCATATCATGTCCACGTTCCATGGCACCGGATAAGGACTGAAAACCGATATCATAGGTACCACCGTCACCACCAAAGGTGATGAACTTATAGGTATCATCAATTTTGCCTTTTCTTTTTAATATGTTATATGCGGTTTCAACACCGGAAAGGGTTGCACCGGCATTTTCAAAAGCGTTGTGTATGTAGCTGTCTTCGTAAGCAGTATATGGATACATGAAGGTAGATACCTCTAAGCATCCGGTAGCATTACCGATAACTGCCTTGTCTCCTTCGTGTAAAGCACGAAGAACGGCACGAACTGCAATGGTTCCGCCACAGCCGGCACACATTCTATGACCGGGAGCCAGACGCTCCGGCTTATTCATTTCTTCCTTGAAATTATATTTGGTAGCCATGTTCGTCCCTCCTATCGTCTCAGACCAATGTAATCGAATTGGTCGGTAATTTCACCGGTTTCAGCAATTCGTTCCAGACGGGAATAGATATCTTCGAAATCCTCTACCCGAATGTCACGACCACCTAAACCGTAGATGTAATTCACAGCCAGAGCAGAAGAGTGGGCATTGTAAAGTGCCTGGGATACTTCTGCCCCCAGAGGTCCGCCATTGCCACTAAAGCTGTCACAACGATCCATAATGGCAAGAGACTTGCAATGGGAAAGGGCAGCAACAATTTCTTCTGCCGGGAATGGACGAAAGACTCTTAATTTCAGTAAGCCGACTTTCTTGCCCTGTGCACGGAGTGCATCAATGGCATCCTTACAGGTTCCGGCAGCAGAGCCGATGATTAAAATGGCGTAGTCTGCATCCTCTAATTGATATTCTTCAAAGAAGCCATAGCTACGTCCTGATATTTTTTCATATTCTTTGGCAACGTCTAAAATGACTTGCTTTGCATTGTGCATAGCGGTACGCTGTCCCATTTTTGTTTCCATATAATAATTGGAAACGGCATATGGGCCAAGTGCCATTGGTTGATTAGGATTTAACAGGTAATTCTCCGGTTCATATTCTCCGACGAATTTCTTAACCACATCATCTTCCAATAATTCAATATTTTCGACTGCATGGCTGGTAATGAAACCGTCCTGACAAATCATGATTGGGAGCATAACATCCTTATGCTCGGAAATGCGGAATGCCTGAACCATGTTATCGTATACTTCCTGATTGTTTTCTGCATAAATCTGAAGCCAGCCGGTATCTCTGGCACCCATACTGTCGGAATGGTCACAGTTAATATTAATTGGACCGGACAGAGCACGGTTTACCAAAGCCAAAGCCAGAGGTAAACGGTTGGATGCAGCTACATATAATTCCTCCCACATTAATGCCATACCACAAGAGGAGGTTGCGGTTAAAGCTCTGGCACCGGCAGCAGAAGCACCGATGGTAGCACTCATAGAACTGTGCTCGCTTTCTACCGGAATAAATTCGGTATCCATCTTACCATTTGCAATGTAATTTGCTACAAACTGAGGAATCTCAGTAGATGGGGTAATCGGGAATGCAGGCATAACATCCGGGTTAATCTGCTTGATTGCCAGAGAAATTGCCTCATTACCGGATAAACGTTCACGAATCGACATATTACTGACCCTCCTTCATGGTGATGGAATCAAATGGACATACCTTGGCACAGATACCACAGCCCTTGCAGTGGTCGTAGTCAAAGTCCAGCCGTTCACAATTCTGAACCGGAATGGAACTGTCCGGACAAACCGGTACGCAAAGCAGACACTGCTTACATTTTTCAGGAATCCAGACAGGGGTCTGAGTTCTCCATTCACCGGTCTTGAATTCCCTGGAGGTTCCGGCACCGTAAATCTGGTTACCCGGGGTAATGTCCTGCCATTTACTCTTTTCTGTGATTTTTGAAATATCTGTTGCTGACATGTTATTGCACCTCCTTGAAGGTCATTCGTAATGCTTCCATATTTCCCTGAATGACTTCCGGTTTCTTTGCGAACTTGTGCTGGAAGGAAAGTTCCATTTCCCGAAGAAAGGCTTCCTTGTCCATTACCTTGGTAATTGCAACAACTGCTGCAAGCATAGGGGAATTTGGATAATATTTGCCTAAGGTTGCTAATGAGATTTTCTTTGCATCTACGGTATATACCTTTCCCGGATATCCTTTTAAATGTGGAAGAATCTCGGACTTTGGACGGGTGGTGTTAATAATAATGGCACCATCCTCCCTTAAGCCTGCGGTTACATCTACGGATTCCAGTAGGGTTTCATCAACGACTGCTACATACTGCGGGGTATATATGTTGGAATGAACCCGAATTGGTGTATCACTGATTCGATTGTAAGCAGTGATTGGAGCACCCATTCGTTCCGGTCCATATTCCGGAAAGCCCTGTACGTGCATACCAGTCTTAAAGGCTACATCTGCTAACAGAAGTGCTGCGGTCTTGGCACCCTGACCACCTCTGCCATGCCATCTGATTTCCACTGTCTGACTCATGGTATTTCTCCTTCTTACTCTGTATTTTCTTAGAACAGCTATAACTCGAAGCAACGAGATAGCTATCAAATTATGTATAAAACCATATCTTATTTATTATAGCAGACTTTTTTTGGATGTAAAGTGTGGAATGCTTCAAAATAAAAGCCTGCATTCAAACTGCAGGCTTTCAAATTAGAAATTTACTCTACCGTATTCACTGTACCCATAAAAATCGGTAATCCGGTTTCTGTATCAATAATGGCATAGACAAAGGGACGATCTAAGAAAACCATTGGCGGTTCTTCTGTATCGATGGCACAGCTTTCTTTGTTCATTTCCACCGCAGTAACAGCCGCCGCCTTGGTTCCGGCACGGTCTAATTCAATATAAGTTTTGTGAAGAACCCGGCTGATGAATAATTCACCGGTATCAGTATCTGCCATATTGGTAAAATCAGCACTTGGTAAAAAGGCACCAGCCATACCCATATTCGATAATGGTTCTTTTAATTCTGTGGAGTACTCATAAGAGAATTCCGGTATCCGGACAATCACATCCCGATATTCCCGATTGTTATATAAGCTTAAGTATTCTTTAGCCGTTAGTGTATTTACATATTCTTCTACGGTTATTTCTTCTTCCGGTAGTAGGGCCAGGAAGGCAAATTCTCCACCTTCATAGTATTTAATAAATCCGGTTGCATGGTCACCGGTGAGATATTCTCCTTCCGTACTGTTAAGCATTGGAACGGTTTCTTCTATTCCATTGGAATTGGTAAAGGTGCCTTCTTCATTAATCTGGTATTCTTCATATGGAGTTTCCCAAGTACCTTCGAAAGCAAGGGCATTGATTAAGTACATAACCGTACCTTCCGGAATCTCATTTAACAAAGAAGGAATCATACTGTTGGTATTAGTATCGACCCAATTGTTAATGTCTGTTACGGTTTCATCATCAAAGGCAGCCAGAAATGCATCTGCATTGTAATAGGTTTTATCTGTTTGCAGAAAGTCCTCATGTACTTGAATCTCATCTGCATTATCCTTAATCCAGATAGAATTTGCCAGATGGAAGGAGACATCTTCACTTCCGGTCAATTTATTGTTGTAGGTATACATATATGGATTGAATTCTTCCATAGCCATTCCGTTACATAAGACAGATTCCATATCGGAACGGGTAGAGCTTCCTACACCATTGGCAGTCATGGCAAGGGCAGAGAGAACGGATTCCGGTGATATCAATATGTTTTCTCCGGCCGGACCGCTTTGTACGCTTTGGCGGAATAATTCTATGGAAAAACCGGCAGTAGATGTGATAAATCTGTCGTCGGCAGTCTGACCGGTGATTGTTTCTGCATGGATGTCGGATGTTAAGTTTTTTTGATTTGCAGATGTTGTAACCGGACTATGATTGCAGGCGGCGAGAGACAGTGTAATTCCGCTCATGAGTGTAACAGATGTAATTGTTTTCAAAAAGGTTGTAAATGATAATTTCATATTAATTCTCCTTACATTAATCAGTTTTATACGCTTATATGTTTTTTTCGTAAATGGGTTGTATATAATAGTAGTGTAACAGAAGGAAGGTTTTGTTGCATGAAAAATAAAAAAACATGGAAACAAAATTGATATAATACAAAAAAAATGTTAGGATAGAACTAGATTGTCAAATACTGGTTACACGCATAGGAGGATAAGTAAGATGAAGCGGATTGGTGCATATGATTTATTAGAAGAGGAAGCGATTCCAGAGCTTTCTGCAACCGGATATATCTTTCGACATCGGAAGACAAGGGCAAGAGTGGTAGTAATCAGCAATGATGATACCAATAAGGTATTTACGATTGGATTTCGAACACCGCCTAGCGATGATACCGGTGTGCCTCATATTATGGAACATTCTGTGTTGTGTGGTTCCAGAAAATTTCCGGCCAAAGACCCGTTTGTAGAATTGGCAAAGGGTTCTTTGAATACGTTTTTGAATGCCATGACATATTCGGATAAGACAGTGTATCCCATTGCCAGTTACAATGACAAGGATTTTCAAAATCTGATGGATGTTTATCTGGATGCAGTGTTTCATCCCAACATTTATATTCATGAAGAGATTTTAAAGCAGGAGGGCTGGCATTACGAGCTGGAAGACGCCAATGGCGAACTAACCTATAATGGTGTTGTCTATAATGAAATGAAAGGTGTCTATTCCGACCCAAATCAGCAGCTTGCAAGACTGATTCAGTTATCCCTGTTACCGGATACCACCTATGCCTGTGAATCCGGTGGTGAACCATCAGCCATTCCGCAGTTGACTTATGAACAGTTCTTGGATTTTCATCGGAAGTATTATCATCCGTCCAATAGCTATATCTATCTCTACGGAGATATGGATGTTGAGGAGAAACTTCGGTTTATTGATGAGGAATATTTGTGCCACTATGACTACCAGAAGGTAGATTCCCATATATATATGGAACTGGATTATCCGGGACCGGTTACCCAGACATATTCTTATTCTTTGGCAGAATCGGAAGAACCGGAAGATAATACCTATCTTTCTTATAATGTAGTAATCGGTACCAGCTTAGATCCGGAGCTTTATATGGCTTTTCAGTTGCTACAGTCTGTACTGCTGGATATGCCCGGTGCACCATTGAAGCAGGCACTTATTAAGGCAGGAATCGGACAGGACATTGAATCCTCTTATGATAATTCTATTCAGCAGCCCATTTTCTCTATTATTGCCCACAATGCCAATGAAGAAGATGGGGAAAGATTCTGTCAGGTGATTCAGGATACCTTACGGAATATCTGTGAACAAGGGCTGTCAAAGAAAGCTATGCAGGCGGCAATTAATCACTTGGAATTCCAGCTGCGGGAATCCGATTTTGGACGATATCCAAAGGGACTGATGTATGGGTTAAAGTCCTTTGACAGTTGGTTATATGATGATAAGGCACCATTTATCCATATTAAAGTAGAAGAAACCTTGGAATTTATGAAGCGTGGATTGGAAAATGGTTACTTTGAACGAACCATACGCACGTATCTGTTAGAGAACAACCATCGAAGCATGGTGATCTTGAAACCGGAGCGTGGCTTGAATGAGAAGAAAGAAGCAGCGACAAGAGAAAAATTGGCAGCCTATAAGGCCTCATTGTCCCAGCAACAGATAGAAGCTATTGTGGAGGATACAAAAGCACTCAAGGAATATCAGGCGACTCCGTCTACGGAGGAAGAGATTCGTAAGATTCCATTATTAGAGATTTCGGATATTGAACCGAAGATACAGAAACAGGAAAATGTAGAACGGGAACTATTTGGCATACCTGTGGTGGTACATCCGCTTTTTACCAATGGGATTGCGTATATTCATTTATGCTTTAAATTGGATAAATTACCGCTGCATCTGCTGCCTTATGCCAACCTGCTGGCAAGGGTACTGGGTATGATTGATACGAACCATTTTACCTATAATGAACTGGCAAGTGAGATTCGCTTAAAATCAGGAGGAATTCAAAGCAGTTTCGAGATTCGCAGTGACTTGGATCCGGACCACTATCTTCCGACTTTTGATATAAAGGCAAAGATGTTGTATAGCCAGATTGGTGACAGCTTTAAGTTGATGGAAGAACTGCTTTTGCACAGTAAGCTGTCTGACACAGAACGATTACGGGAAATAGTAGCAGAAATCAAGGCATCTATGAAGCCGGATTTAGTAAGCAGGGGACATTCCACTACTGCGTCCAGAGCCATGTCTTATGTGTCGGTGAATAATTATGTAAAGGAACTGGCAAAAGGAATTGATTATTATGAATTTATTGATCAACTGAATCGAAATTTTGAAGAAGAGAAAGAATCGTTAGTGGAAAAACTGAATGCGGTGTTGGAAGAGATTCTTCATAAGGATAATCTGATTATTTCTTATACAGGTGATAATGATGTGGAAGAAGCCATTGGCATGAATGTTACACTGTTTTCCGTATATTTATCTACCAGAAAAGTGGTAAAACCGGAGGAACAGATTGCTTTAACTGCTAAAAATGAAGCATTCAAGACTGCCAGTCAGGTGCAATATGTGGCAACTGCAGGAAATTACAAAAAAGCAGGATTTGAAGCAACCGGTGCCTTACGGGTACTGGAAACGATATTTGCCTATGATTATCTCTGGGTCAACGTGCGTGTGCAGGGCGGAGCCTATGGCAGCATGTGCGGATTTGGTGATAATGGAACCAGTTACCTGACTTCTTATCGGGATCCAAATCTGATGGAAACTTATGAAGTATACCGGCAGGCAGCAGAATATGTGGCTAATTTCCGGGCAGATGACAGAGATATGACCAAGTATATTATTGGAACCATTGGAAGTGCTGATATTCCTTTGAATGCATATGATAGAGGTGAACGGGATTTTAACCTGTATCTTATGGGAATCAGTGATGAATATCGTCAGGCAAGACGGGATGAACTGCTGGCAACCAATCAGGCAACCATACGGGGACTGGCACAGCTTGTAAAGGCTGTGGTGGCTGCTGATACCATTTGCGTTATTGGAAATGAGAAGAAGATTGAGAAAGAAGCAGAACATTTCAAGCAGATACGAACAGTATTTTAGGAAACTGTGTTTACCGGGAGACAAATAGAATGAAAAAGAACTTTAAATCAGGTTTTGTTACCATTATTGGCAGACCGAATGTAGGAAAGTCCACGTTGATGAATCATTTGATTGGACAAAAGATAGCTATTACCAGTAATAAGGCGCAAACCACCAGAAACCGGATTCAGACCGTATATACCTGTGAGGAAGGACAGATTATTTTCTTGGATACGCCGGGGATTAATCGGGCAAAGAATAAGCTGGGTGAATATATGATGAGTGCGGTTGATTCT
The DNA here is from genome assembly GCA_945946715.1 of uncultured Clostridium sp. GTDB lineage: Bacteria > Bacillota > Clostridia > Lachnospirales > Lachnospiraceae > CAG-632. The sequence continues at coordinate 11,845 of CAMEWU010000015.1, forward strand.
GCATTAAGTGAGATGGATGTGGTGCTATGGCTGGTGGAACCTACCACCTATATTGGAAAAGGAGAACAGGCGATTATCGAACGATTGAAAAAGGTGCATACGCCGGTTCTTCTGATTATCAATAAGATTGATACGGTAGAGGAAGCAGAAGTTTTAAAAGCAGTAGATGCATATCGGAAAGAATATGATTTTGACGCAATCATACCGGTATCTGCATTGCGAAATCGGAATACAAAAGAAGTGATAAAAAGTATCCTGAAGTATCTGCCGGAGGGACCGCAGTATTATGATGAGGACACAGTTACTGACCAGCCGGAGCGGCAGATTGTGGCAGAAATCATTCGGGAGAAAGCACTTCGATGTTTGGATCATGAGATTCCTCATGGAATCGCAGTTGTGATTGATTCTATGAAGGACCGTCCGGGAGGCGGTATCGTAGATATTGATGCCACCATCATTTGTGAGCGGGATTCCCATAAGGGAATTATTATTGGTAAGCAGGGTGCGATGTTGAAGAAAATCGGGACTCAGGCACGGATAGATATGGAAAAATTGCTGGATACCAAAGTAAATCTGAAAATCTGGGTTAAGATTAAAAAGGATTGGCGGGACAGTGATTATCTGCTGAAAAACTTTGGATTTGAACAGAGAGAGTCATAATTAGTAATGAAACAGTAGAACAGGCAGGTGAGAGTCATGCAGATAGAAGTAACCGGAATGGTGCTGATGGCAAGTCAGGTGGGAGATTATGACCGCCGGATTGTGATATTGACAAAAGAACGGGGAAAGCTGTCTGCATTTGCAAGAGGAGCCAGGCGTACCGGAAGTTCGCTTACGGCTGCCTGTCAGCCATTTACATATGGTAGATTTACTTTATTTGCCGGAAGAGATGCATACCGGGTGCAGGGGGTAGAAGTTCTGAATTATTTTGATGAAATCAAGACAGATTTGGATGGAATTACCTATGGTACCTATTTCTGCGAGATGGCAGATTACTTTACCCATGAAAATCTGGATGACCGGGAACAACTAAAGCTTCTATATATTACATTGCGTGCATTGGGAAAGAAAAAAGTGCCGGATGAATTAATTCGCAGAATCTATGAAATTCGGGCACTGGCACTGGATGGAGAGGAAATGCAGGTGTTTTCCTGTGTGCAATGCGGCAATCAGGGAAGTGGATATGTATTCCGGGCAAGGCAGGGTGGCTTGGTCTGTGTGGATCATTGCCAGATTGACTATGATATTGGTGAATTGCTACATCCGTCAACGGTATATGCTCTGCAATACATTTTAAGTTCTTCATTGGAAAAACTATTCTCTTTTAGTGTTTCTCCAGAGGTGCAGGAGGAATTAGACCGGATATGTACTGCCTTTTTGGATGAATATGTGGACAGAAGATTTAAATCCGCAGAATTTCTTGATTCTCTGTCTTGCAATCTGACAGATTAGAAGTTACAATGATTAAGTTATTAGCAATGAGGAGGATACAGAAATGAGACAGAAATACTTGCTGGCAAGTCTGGTACTGGGGACAATCTTTCTGGCAGGCTGTGGGAGCAACTTTGACTCTGTTACAGAAAACACAATGACCATTGAAAAGGATGGAAGGATTCAGGATGTTTCCGTAGAAGATTTTTCCGATGGTGATTATAATTTAAATGATTTACAGGAATTTATTGATACTGAGATAGCAGATTATAATGCGAAAGCAGGAGAAGAAAGTGTTGTATTGAAGCAGTTTGATATAGAGAATCAAGTAGCAAGGGTTCAGATTTCTTATACAGATATGGAACATTACAATGCATTTAATCATACATCGTATGAATTGGAAGCATTGGAGGATGTGAAGTTATCCGGTTCCTTTACTGCGGCAGATGGAAGCAGTGTCAGTGTTGCTGATATATCAGAAGCCAATGGTCAGGTGCTGCAGGTAGAAGATGCCATGAATATTGTCTGCAAAGGCAAAGTACTATATTATAATGAAAATGTTACAGAAACCAATGGTACATATACTGCATCCGGCGAAGGAACAGCAGTTATTGTATTTAAATAAAAATGAGTGAGGTTGGGAAAATGGAAAAGACAATGGATAAAATTGTTGCATTAGCAAAAGCAAGAGGATTCGTATATCCTGGCTCTGAGATTTATGGTGGTCTTGCTAACACTTGGGATTATGGTAATCTGGGTGTAGAATTAAAGAACAATGTAAAGCGGGCATGGTGGAAGAAGTTTATTCAGGAGAATCCGTATAATGTAGGTGTGGATTGTGCCATTTTAATGAATCCACAGACCTGGGTGGCTTCCGGACATCTGGCTGGTTTTGCGGATCCGCTGATGGATTGTAAAGAGTGTCATGAGCGTTTTCGTGCGGATAAGTTGATTGAGGATTATGCAGAAGAACACAACATCGATTTGGGTGGTTCTGTAGATGGCTGGACACAGGATCAGATGATGAATTTTGTTACTGAGAATCAGATTCCATGTCCAACCTGTGGAAAGCATAACTTTACGGATATTCGTCAGTTCAACCTGATGTTTAAGACCTTTCAAGGGGTTACAGAGGATGCAAAGAATACGGTATATCTGAGACCGGAAACGGCACAGGGTATTTTTGTAAACTTCAAGAATGTACAAAGAACATCTCGTAAAAAGATACCTTTTGGTATTGGTCAGATTGGTAAATCTTTCCGAAATGAGATTACACCGGGTAATTTTACCTTCCGAACCAGAGAGTTTGAACAGATGGAATTAGAATTCTTCTGTGAACCGGGTACTGATTTGGAATGGTTTGCATATTGGAGACAGTTCTGTATTGACTGGTTAAAGAGTCTTGGTATGAAGGAAGAAGAAATGCGTGCCAGAGACCATTCACCGGAAGAACTGTGCTTTTATAGTAAGGGTACAACGGATATTGAATTCCTGTTCCCATTTGGCTGGGGTGAACTTTGGGGAATTGCAGACCGTACCGACTATGACTTGACACAGCATCAAAAAACTTCCGGAGAACCAATGGATTATTTTGATGATGAAAAGAAAGAGAAATATATTCCGTATGTTATTGAACCATCCTTAGGTGCTGACCGTGTTACACTGGCATTCTTATGCAGTGCATATGATGAAGAAGAATTAGAGGGCGGCGATGTAAGAACCGTTCTGCATTTCCATCCTGCTCTGGCACCGGTTAAGATTGGTGTGCTTCCATTATCAAAGAAGCTGGCAGAAGGAGCTGAAAAGATTTATACAGAGTTATCTAAAACCTATAACTGTGAGTATGATGATCGTGGAAACATTGGTAAACGATACCGCAGACAAGATGAAATCGGTACACCGTTCTGCGTAACCTATGACTTTGAATCGGAGACAGATGGTGCTGTAACGGTTCGTGACCGGGATACTATGGCACAGGAACGTGTAAAGATTGAGGATTTAAAAGCTTACTTCGAAGAGAAGATGGCATTCTAGAATATTACTATAATAGAATATTAGCATAAATAAAATACGAGCATTTCAAAATGCTCGTATTTTATATGCATTGATATTTATATATGCATTTAGATATCTTCTCTTATTCTTTAGAAGCATTTTCCATGTCTTCAATGACAGTGGTTAAAGACTTTAAGGATGTTTTTATTGATTTGTTAATTTCACCTGAATTAACGGCCAATTTTCCGAATTCAGTTGCAACTACTGCGAAACCGCGTCCAAATTCTCCGGCTCTGGCAGCTTCAATGGAAGCATTCAGAGAAAGAATCTTTTGCTTGCTTTCAATCTTATCCAGTGCCTGTGATTTCTCATTAATTTCTTCAATCAAGTCTGCAGCCTGTGATATCTCTGTTTCCAAAGTAGTAACAAGACTGCTGCTGGAAGATTTGTTATATTCAAAGTTAACAATCAGATTCACCAGGTCGCCTAATAATTTTGCGGCGGCGCGAATGGACTTTTCTGATTTCACAGGAACTTTATTTACTGCTTCAATGTATACATCCGGATTAATTCCTAATTCAGAAGCAATATTGCGGAACTTCTCCTCGTCCGGCTCACAAGGAAGAACCTGTCCACCAATAATTTTTCCAAGAAATACATCGCCAACCTTAATATCTATACTGAAGTCCATAAGCCCTGCATGGCAGAAATATGTACCGGTACAAGTATTGTCACATTTGGTACAGCGACGTAATCCTTCAACACTGCCTCGGGTATGTTTCATACAGAAATCAGTAAAACCAATTTCTTTTGTAATATAGTTGCCTTCATTGTCAACTGCAATGGTAGCCATACCGGTTGCTGTTGACCAGTCCTCCATAATTTGTTCCAATAATGTTAAGTCTAAAAAATCACTAATATGCATAATAAAAACCCCCGTATTCCCGTATTTGTATATATAATTTTGTCAAGCTTATAAATCTATCTTTTATTATACCTTAAAAACGCATTTTTGCAATAATTTAGAAGAAAAAAGTGAAAAAAGTAGTGAATATGTGTTGACATCCCTAATGCTCTTTGCTAGAATACAAATGTAACAAGTTGTAACAAATTTGTAATAATTACGAAACGATGGGGTAACATATGAAAAAGGCAGTTATCAGTGCAGCAATCATGATTACTATGGGAGCTGGATTAGTATTTAGCGCAAATGCAATTACACCAAAAAATAACATACAGGTGCAGGATACAGGTTTCGAGGAAACTGTAGAAATGCAGAGAGCAGATACAGATATTGAGTTACGCAAGAATAGCAGTGAAGCAGAAGTTGCAGAGGCTGCGATAGAAGTAAGTACAGAACAGTTGGTAGAAGTACCAACAGAAGCATTAGAAGAAACTGTAGTAGAACCGGAATGTTTATATCCGGAATGGCAGAATGCAGTAGTAGCAGATGTAGAAGGCAGTCTCCGGGTACGGGAAGAGGCAAGTACGGAATCGGAAATTGTTGGAAAGTTGTATCCATATACAGTAGCTACTATCTTAGAGCCGGGTGAAGAATGGACAAAGATTGAGTCTGGAAATGTAGTCGGATATGTTTCAAATGAATATCTGATGTTTGGTGATGATGCAGGAGCATATATTACAGAGCATTATAAGTATTGTGCTACTGTAGAGGTACAGGCATTGAATGTGCGTCAGGAACAGAGTACAGAAAGTGAATGTATCGGTTCCGTAACCGGAGGTCGGGAAATGGATATCATAAGTGAAAATGATGAATGGGTAGAAATTCAGTATAAAGAAGATGTAACAGGATATGTTGCAAGGGAATTTGTAAAAGTAGGATGGAATTATCCGGTTGCGATGACTGTAGAAGAGGAGCAGGAGATGATTGCGGCTATGCTTGCAAAACAGGCTTCAGTTAGTACACGTTCTTCTGGTACGGGTTCGGCTGTTGTACCGCCGGTAGAGACATCAGCAGAAGGTCTGGCACTTGGTCAGGAAATCGCTGCATATGCTTGTCAGTTTGTTGGAAATCCATATGTATATGGTGGAAGCAGTTTGACAAATGGTACGGATTGCAGTGGTTTTACCATGTCGGTATATGCACAGTTCGGTTATTCTTTAAGCCATTCATCTTCCGTGCAGATGGGACAAGGAACTGCAGTGTCATTAGATTCTGTTCAGCCGGGTGATATTATCTGTTATTCCGGACATGTAGGCTTATATATTGGTGGTGGTCAGATTGTACATGCCAGCACAGAATCTACAGGTATCATCATTTCTAATATGTATTACACCACACCAATTGGTGCAAGAAGAATTGTTCAATAAGATAAAATGTGTGTGATTACACTTTAAGGCCGGTGCTTTTTGGGGCATCGGTCTTTTTTTGTAGAAAAAGTCCGGCAAGTGACATAGTGCTTGCAGAAGTATGCAATCTTCCAATTTTTTGAGAAAAAAGTAGGTAAAATTTAAAATATTTCATAAAAATGACTTCAAAAAAAATGAAATTATGATATAATAGTATGCAGTGACTGTACAATTTGTACAGGCTAGAATAATCAAATACTTAGGAGGTAAGTAACAAATGGCAAACAAGTGGGTTTACATGTTTAGCGAAGGCGACATGACTATGCGTAATCTTCTTGGTGGTAAGGGTGCCAACCTTGCTGAAATGACAAGCATCGGTCTTCCGGTTCCACAGGGATTTACTATTACGACAGAGGCTTGTACACAGTATTATGAGGATGGAAGAAAGATTAACGATGAAATCATGGCTCAGGCTATGGAAGGCGTTAAGAAGATGGAGGAAATCAACGGTAAGAAGTTTGGTGATCTTCAGAATCCATTATTAGTTTCTGTTCGTTCAGGTGCAAGAGCATCTATGCCTGGTATGATGGATACAATCCTGAACCTTGGTTTGAACGATGAAGTAGTTGCAGCTATGATCGCCGGCAACCCAGATCCGAAGTTCGAGCGTTTCGTATATGACTCATATAGACGTTTCATTCAGATGTTCTCTGACGTTGTTATGGAAGTTGGTAAGAAGTACTTCGAGCAGTTAATTGATAAGATGAAGGAAGAGAAAGGTGTTAAGTTCGACGTAGAACTTACCGCTCAGGATCTTAAGACATTGGCAGAACAGTTCAAGGCTGAATACAAGAAGCAGTTAGGTGAGGACTTCCCTTCTGATCCTGTTGTACAGTTAAAGCTGGCTATCGAGGCTGTATTCCGTTCATGGGATAACCCACGTGCTAATGTATATAGAAGAGATAACGATATCCCTTATTCTTGGGGTACTGCTGTTAACGTAATGCCTATGGTATTCGGTAACTTAAATGATGAATCAGGTACAGGTGTTGCATTTACCCGTGACCCTGCTACTGGTGAGAAGAAGCTTATGGGTGAGTTCTTAATTAACGCTCAGGGCGAAGACGTAGTTGCAGGTGTTCGTACACCAATGCCAATTGCTCAGATGGAACAGGAATTCCCAGAAGCATATTCTGAATTTATCAAGGTTTGTGAGATTCTTGAGAATCACTACCATGATATGCAGGATATGGAGTTCACAGTAGAGAACAAGAAGTTATACATGCTTCAGTGTCGTAATGGTAAGAGAACAGCTCCTGCTGCTCTTAAGATTGCTTGTGACCTCGTTGATGAAGGACATAAGACAGAAGCGGAGGCAGTTGCTATGATTGATCCTCGTAACTTGGATACATTGCTTCACCCACAGTTCGATGCTTCTGCACTTAAGGCTGCAACTCCACTTGGAAAGGGTCTTGGAGCATCTCCGGGAGCTGCTTGTGGTAAGGTTGTATTTACAGC
>CAMEWU010000016.1 GCA_945946715.1 uncultured Clostridium sp.
AAAACAAACGTGCTGAACAGCCGAATCTATAAGATTTATCAGCCGGAACCGGATGAATTGAATCTTATATTAAAAACTCCTAAGGGTAATTATCGGTTATTGTTATCGGCAAGTGCTACGTTGCCATTGATTTATTTATCTACAGAAAATAAAAATAATCCCATGACTGCACCGAATTTCTGCATGCTGCTACGAAAGCATATAGGTAATGGCAGAATTGTGAAAATAGAGCAGCCCGGATTTGAGCGAATTGTGGTGTTTCATATTGAACATTTAGATGAAATGGGAGATTTGTGCACCAAGAAGCTTATTATTGAAATTATGGGAAAACACAGTAATATTATTTTCTGTGATGAAAAAGATGTAATTATTGATAGTATAAAACGGGTGGGTGCCCAGATGAGTTCGGTTCGGGAAGTACTACCGGGTCGAACCTATGAACTGCCGCCATCACAGGAGAAAATCAGTCCTTTGGATTTGTCAAAAGAATATTATGAGCAGGTAATGCTGGCAAAACCGGTTAATCTGTGTAAAATGATTTATACTTCACTAACCGGCTTTAGCCCGGTAGTGGCAAATGAAATCTGTGACAGAGCCGGTTTGGATGGAGACAGCAGTGTTGCCGGTCTTTTAGAAACAGAGAGAGAAGAAGGAAAAGAACGTCTTTGGACAGAATTGTGGACTGTAATAGAACAAATCCGTAAAGAAAATTTCCAACCGGGCATTTACTATGATGAAGAGGAAAGCCCTGTAGAGTTTTCTGCGATTCCGTTATACATGTATTCGGATTTGGAGTGGAGAAAAAAGGAATCCATATCCGAAGTGCTGCAGGAATATTATGCAATGAAGAATAATGTCACCCGTATTCGACAGAAATCATCGGATTTACGCCGTGTGGTTGCAACGGCTATGGAACGGACGGCAAAGAAATATGATTTGCAGTTAAGTCAGTTAAAAGATACGGAAAAGAGAGACAAGTATCGGATATATGGAGAATTGATTAATACTTATGGATATGGGATTGAGCCGGAAGCAAAGTCCTTTCAGGCATTGAATTATTATACCAACGAAGAAATTACCATACCTTTGGATTCCACAATTACTCCTGCAGAAAATGCCAAGAGATATTTTGCAAAATATAATAAGTTAAAGCGAACATTTGAGGCTTTAACTGAGCAGGTGGAACAAACCAAACAAGAATTGGAACATTTGCAATCCATTCAGACTGCTTTGGATATTACGCTGGAAGAAAATGATTTAGCGGAAATTAAGCGCGAACTTATGGAATACGGCTATATTAAGTATAAGAGCGATGGAAAGAAAAAGGGCAAGATGCCAAAGAGTAAGCCGTTTCACTATATTTCATCTGATGGTTATCATATGTATGTAGGAAAAAATAACTATCAGAACGAGGAGCTTACCTTTAAAGTGGCGAATGGCGGTGATTTATGGTTCCATGCCAAGCAGGCACCGGGGTCTCATGTGATTTTGAAAACGGAAGGGCAAGAGGAGATACCGGATCGTACTTATGAAGAGGCAGCAAGATTAGCAGCATACTATTCCTCTGCAAGAACCGGCTCCAAGGTAGATGTAGATTATACTAAGCGGGCAAATTTGAGAAAGACCCCGGGAGGTGCTCCCGGATTTGTGATTTACCATACCAATTATTCCATGACCATTGAGCCGGATATTCGGGGGATTGAAGAAGTAGAAGAATGAATCAGGAAAGCATTTAGTAAATCCATATGCTTTTTCATTGACTTTTACCAGTATTTTACCGTATAATAGATTGGATTGTAAAACAACTGATAAACAATTGGAATGCCAGTAAGAAAAGGTGACGATATGATTCGTAGTATGACAGGCTTCGGCCGTAGTGAAGCGATTACAACAGAATATAAGTTGATTGTTGAGATGAAAGCAGTGAATCATCGGTACAGTGAATTCGGTATTAAGATGCCAAAGAAATTAAATCTATTTGAGGCGAATATTCGGGCATTGTTGAAAGAATATATTAATCGTGGAAAGGTTGATGTATTCATTACCTATGAAGATTATCGGGAATCCAATGCATGTATCAAGTATAATAAGGAAATTGCAAAAGAATATCTGGATTATTTGAAACAGATGGAAACGGAATTCCAGATTCCAAATGATATAACGGTAACAAAGTTAGCAGGCTTTTCAGATGTATTTTCTAAGGAAGAACAGTCCATTGATGAAGAACAGCTTTGGAGCATTTTAGAAGCAGGAATTCGTCAGGCGGCAGAGCAGTTTGTTGTAGCCAGAGAACGAGAAGGTGAGAACCTGAAACAGGACTTGCTTGACAAATTAGATGGAATGCTTTCTATGGTGGATTATATTGAGCAGGAAGCACCACAGTTAATACAGGATTACCGAAATAAATTAGAAGCAAAAGTGAAGGAATTGTTAGAGGGTACGAATATTGACGAATCCAGAATTGCAACAGAGGTCGTGATTTATGCTGACAAGATATGCGTGGATGAGGAAACAGTTCGCTTAAGAAGTCATATCAACAGTACCAAGGATATATTAACAGAAGGTGGAAGTATCGGACGAAAACTGGATTTTATTGCACAGGAGATGAATCGGGAAGCCAATACCATTCTATCCAAAGCCAATTCATTAGATATTTCCAATACAGCAATTGGCTTGAAGACCGAAATTGAAAAGGTTCGGGAACAGATTCAGAACATTGAATAGGTCAGGTGATAATATGGAGAAAAAGGGAACATTGATTGTGATATCCGGGTTTTCGGGAGTCGGAAAAGGTACGGTAGTAAAACGTCTGGTTCAGGATTACGGATACAGTCTTTCCATTTCAGCAACTACAAGAGCACCTCGCGAAGGTGAAATGGATGGAAGAGAGTATTATTTCAAATCCAAAGAAGATTTCATGAATTTGATTGATTATAATGGATTTATTGAATGGGCAGTTTATGTAGAGAATTATTATGGGACACCAAGAGCTTTTGTAGAACAGGAGCTGGCTGCCGGCCATAATGTTATTTTAGAAATCGAAGTACAGGGTGCCCTGAACATTAAGAGGCAGTATCCGGATGCAGTTTTGATTTTCTTGACAGCACCAAGCGCAGAAGTATTAAAGAATCGTTTGATTGGTCGTGGAACGGAGGATCCGGCGGTCATTGAAAAACGAATGAAGCGTGCGGTAGAAGAATCGGAAGATATGGATCAATATGAGTACATTGTGGTCAATGATGATTTGGATCAGTGCGTAAAAGATGTAAATTCTGTCATTGTGGCAAAAAGCTGCAGACTGGAAGAAAATATAGAATTTATGAAAGAAATGAAAGCAGAATTAAAGGCTTTATAGAAAGGAGTTTTATTATGATACATCCATCTTATACCGACTTAATGGAGGTTGTTAACAGTGAGGTTGAACCAGGTGAGCAGCCGGTGGTGCAGAGTCGTTATTCTATTGTGCTTGCAACTGCAAAGCGTGCAAGACAGATTATTGCAGGTTCAGAACCGTTGGTAGAGGCTTCCAATAAGAAGCCATTATCTCTTGCTGTGGAAGAATTATACAGAGGTAAGGTTAAGATTGTCGGTGATGACGAATAAGAATGAAGGGAGCTTAAAACAAGCTCCCTTATGTTCTTTTATGAGCTTTATTATGAATAGCCATAAGTTTAGAATAGGAAGGGATAGAATATGAAAGTATCAGAATTAGTGAAGAATTTGGATTACACCCTGTTACAAGGTTCTTTGGATACAGAGGTGGTTGAGATAGAAAATGATTCCCGAAAGATTGCAGAAGGCTATCTGTTCTTTTGTATTGCCGGAAGTGTTCGGGATGGACACGAGTTTGCAAAGGAAGTAGCAGAAAAAGGAGCAAGTGTATTAGTGGTAGAAAAACCGGTGGAGGTACCGGAAGGGGTTACGGTACTTCAAGTATCAAATAGTCGGTATGCCATGGGTATGATTTCTTCTGTTTTTTATGGAGAACCTTCCAAGAAATTAACAGTGATTGGCATTACAGGAACCAAAGGAAAAACAACAACTACATATATGATTCAGTCTATGCTGGAACAGACGGGGCACCATACCGGATTAGTGGGAACCATTGAAATCATAGATGGTAAGGAGCGGATTCCGGCGGCCAATACCACACCGGAATCTCTGAAGTTACAGCGTATTTTAAGGGATATGGTGGTAAATGGACTGGACAGCGTGGTCATGGAGGTGTCCTCCCAGGGATTGATGTTGGATCGGGTTGCCGGTGTAGATTTTGATTATGGTATTTTTACGAATTTATCGGAAGACCATATCGGACCAAATGAACATGCCAGCTTTGAAGAATACTGCATGTGGAAGAGCAAGCTGTTTCAACTATGTAAGGTGGGTATTTTTAATCAGGATGACCCGCACTATGAAGAAATATTGAAAGATCATACTTGTAAAGTTATCACATATGGTATGCATGTAGGGGTTGACTATCAGGCTAGTGATTGGAAGCTACATAATGAAGATGGACATTTAGGCATTGAATATCATTTGTCCGGTAAAGCAGAAGGACAAATGCTGGTGAATATACCGGGTAAATTCAGTATATATAATTCTTTGGCAGCAATAGCGGTTGCAAATGAAATGAAAGTAGACATCCAAGTGATTCAGCAGGTTTTAACGACAGTGAAGGTACGGGGACGGGTAGAACTGATTCCGATTTCGGATGCCTTTACAATTCTGATTGATTATGCACACAATGCAGTAAGCTTGGAAAGTATTTTAGAAACTCTGCGGGAATACAATCCGGGGCGACTGGTTTCTGTATTTGGCTGTGGAGGAAATCGTTCCAAAACTCGTCGTTATGAAATGGGTGAGGCATCCGGACGACTGGCAGATTTTACGATTATCACTTCGGATAATCCGAGATTTGAGGAGCCACAGGCTATTATTGATGATATTATTACCGGTATATCGAAAACGGACGGAAACTATATTGAGATTATTGACCGTAAGGAAGCCTTTCGATATGCAATCATGCATGCACAGCCGGGGGATGTGATTGTGTTGGCAGGCAAGGGACATGAGGACTATCAGGAAATTAAAGGTGTGAAGTACCATATGGACGAACGGGAGCTGATTCAGGAAGTATTGGAGGAAGAGGATGTCAGCAAAATATGTGGATATAATAATCGATATTTCGCATGAAGCCATTGACCGGGCATTTCAATATGAAGTGCCCCTTTCTTTGTATGGAAAAATATCCATAGGTATGCAGGTACAGGTACCATTTGGAAATGGAAACCGGCTTCGAACCGGATATGTCATTGGAATGGGAAATGAACCCAAATGGCAGGTGGATAAGATTAAGCAGGTAAAGGGTATTGTGGAAAAACAGATACCGGTGGAAGGTCAGTTGATACAACTAGCAGCATGGATGAAGGAAACCTATGGTTCTACTATGTATCAGGCATTAATGACGGTAATGCCGGTGAAAAAGAAGATTCGTCCGGTAGAAAGAAAGACATTACAACTGGCGGTAGATGTGGAGGAAGGAAAGCTGCGTCTGTTAGAATATCGGAGAAAGCATTATGTAGCAAAAGCACGTTTGTTAGAAGCTTTATTGGAACATGGGGAATTTCCGTACGATTTGGCAAAAGAAAAGCTAAATATCAGTCCGGCCACCTGTGAACGGTTACGGGAGGAAGGAACATTAGAAATACTGACGGAAACTCAGTATCGACAGGCTGGAACCAGAAAGCATTTAACAGAGCCGGAGCCGGAATTAAATGAGAGTCAGAAGCTGTTGGTGGAGGAGTTTGCAAAGGATTATCTGGCAGAGGATTACAAAACCTATTTGCTTCATGGAATTACAGGAAGCGGAAAAACAGAAGTCTATATGCATGCGATTGATATCGTGATTGCACAGGGCAGGCAGGCCATTGTATTAATACCGGAAATCTCCTTGACCTTTCAGACAGTAATGCGGTTTCGGCGACATTTTGGTGACCGGATTACCATATTGAATTCCCGTATGAATGACGGAGAACGATATGACCAGTTTGAACGAATTCGAAAGGGAGAAGTATATATTGTGATTGGTCCCCGGTCGGCATTATTTGCACCATTTTCGAATCTGGGACTGGTGATAATCGATGAGGAACATGAAAGCAGTTATAAGAGTGATAATGTACCCAAATATCATGCCAGAGAAGTGGCATTGCAGAGGGCAAAGGTGTGCGGAGCCAGTGTGATTTTAGGGTCGGCAACTCCTTCTGTCATTTCTTATTACAAAGCAAAGCAGGGAGAATATCAGTTATGGGAGCTTTCGAAACGGGCAAAGACGGCACAACTGCCCACAGTGGAAGTGGTAGACTTGCGGGAAGAACTGCGCATGGGAAATCGCAGCCGGTTTAGTTATCGCTTACAGGAATTGCTTCGAAATCGACTGGAGCTGGGACAACAGTCTATCTTGTTCATGAATCGTCGAGGATATGCCAGCTTTGTATCCTGTAGAAGTTGTGGTGAGGTGGTGAATTGCCCTCATTGTCAGGTGTCATTAACTTATCATGACCATAATTCCAGACAGCCGAAGCTGATTTGTCATTATTGTGGTTATACCGAAGATTTTGTGAAAAAATGTAAGGCATGTGGCTCTGGCATGATTGGAAGGTTCGGTTCCGGCACCCAATTGATAGAAGCGGAATTAAAGGAATATTTTCCGGAAGCCAGAATTCTTCGAATGGATGCAGATACTACCAAGGGAAAAGACGGACATGAGGCAATTCTGTCTGCCTTTGGAGAAGGAAAGGCAGATATTCTGGTGGGAACCCAGATGATAGTAAAAGGACATGATTTTCCAAATGTAACCTTAGTGGGGATTCTGGCGGCAGATTTGTCCCTGCACAGTCAGGATTATATGGCGGGAGAGCGAACCTTTGATTTATTAACCCAGGCGGCAGGACGTGCCGGTCGGGGAGAACAGCCGGGAACAGTGGTAATTCAGACCTATGACCCGGAAAATATGGTGATTCAGACCTCGGCACAACAGGATTATCAGCAGTTCTATGATAATGAAATTGCATATCGGCGAATTTTGAAATATCCACCGGTTTATTCTATGATAGCAGTTCTGATTACGGCAGAACAGGAGGAAGTGGCAGAGGAGACAGCCGAAGCACTGGCAACTTATATGCGAACCTGGCAGCAGGAACAGAAGGAAGCAATGGAGAAAGAAGGAATAGAATGGTCTGCTAATCAGGCAGTCCGTGTCATTGGACCAACTCCACCGGTGATTTCCAAGATTAAGGACATTTATCGCAGGGTGATTTATCTGAAGGCACAGGAGGAAGCAGAGGTGTTGGAAGCCAAAGACCGGATGGAGCAATATGCGGAACAGTTGACTACTATAGGGGAATTTAAGATTTATTTTGATTTGAATCCAATGAAAGGGTATTAATACAGCTTTTTCAAAATTGCATAAATAATGGAATGATGATAAAATAGCAACATATTTAAGAAAGGCAGGAAGGAAAAATGGCAATACGGAAAATTCGGTACGAAGGAGATTCGGTTTTAAGAAAACAATGTAAACCAATTGATAAAATGACACCACGATTATTACAGTTGATTGACGATATGTTTGATACCATGTATGAAGCAAATGGTGTTGGTCTTGCCGGTCCTCAGGTAGGTATTTTAAAGCGGGTAGTAGTAATTGATATTGGAGATGACAATCCATTGGTGTTAATCAATCCTGAGATTTTGGAAACCTCCGGAGAACAGACAGGGGATGAAGGATGCTTAAGTCTGCCTGGTAAGGTAGGTACGGTTACCCGGCCAAATTATGTGAAATGTAAAGCGCTAGATGAGAATATGGAAGAAATTGTAATAGAAGGCACAGAATTGCTGGCAAGAGCAATCTGTCATGAATTAGATCATTTAGATGGTGTTCTGTATCGGGATCATGTTACAGATGGATTACGGGATGTGGAATAAATAAGGGAGCAGAATCAGATATGCGGATAATTTTTATGGGAACACCGGATTTTGCAGTTCAGGTGTTAGATGCAATCATAAAGGATGGACATGAGGTTATAGGTGTATACACTCAACCGGATAAACCGAAAGGCAGGGGCAAGAGTATGCAGTTTACCCCGGTGAAAGAAAAAGCGATAGAATATAGCATTCCGGTATATCAGCCAATAAAAGTACGGGAGCCGGAAGTAGTAGAAGAAATGAAGCAGTTAAAACCGGATGTAATTGTGGTGGTTGCATTTGGACAACTTCTGCCGGAAACCATTTTAAATCTTCCGCCACTTGGCTGTATCAATGTTCATGCATCCCTGCTTCCTAAATATCGGGGAGCAGCACCAATCCAGAGGGTTATCATTGATGGTGAGAAAGAAAGTGGTGTAACTACCATGTATATGGCAAAAGGCTTGGATACCGGAGACATGATTGAGAAAACAGTGGTTCCCATTGATGCAAAGGAAACCGGTGGCTCTTATCATGATAAGTTGGCAGTAGCCGGTGCAACGTTGTGTCTGTCAACATTAAAGAAGCTGGAAAAAGGCACTGCGCCGAGAATTCCACAGGATGACAGCCAGAGCTGTTATGCCCATATGCTGAATAAGGCAATGGGAGAACTGGATTTTCAGAAATCCGCAGAAGAATTAGAACGTTTGATTCGTGGACTAAATCCGTGGCCAAGTGCATATACCTATTTGCAGGGAAAGACATTAAAGGTATTTGAAGCAGATGTGATAGCAGAATCGAATTTGACAGTAACAGGGAATCGTACGAAAGCAGACGCGGGAACCATCATTGCTGTGGATAAGAAGTCTTTTACAGTGCAATGCGGAACAGGAGCATTACAAATCCGTTCTTTACAATTAGAAGGAAAGAAACGAATGGAAACAGCCGCATTTTTACTGGGATATTCGGTAACGACAGGAATGAAATTAGGAAAAGATACAGAGAGTGTATCATAAGGATAGAAGTAATCCGGGTTGGAGAATAATATGGCAAGTGAAATCAATGTACGGGAACTGGTATTAGTAACCTTGATGGATATTGATAAGGGGACAAAGCATGCCAGTGAAGCAATTAGCAGTACCCTGCGGAACTACCAGTATATGAGCAAGCAGGAACGCAGCTTTTATACAAGATTATGTGAGGGAACATTAGAATATCAGATACAATTGGATTATATCATTAATCAGGTTTCTAAAACTCCGATTCATAAGTGTAAACCTTTCATTCGAAGTCTGCTTCGAATGAGTCTGTATCAGCTTCGGTTCATGGACGGTGTCCCGGAGGAAGCAGTGTGTAATGAAGCAGTAAAGCTGGCGAAGAAAAAAGGCTTTCAGTCCTTGAGTGGATTCGTCAATGGGGTTCTTCGGAATCTGGCTCGTCAGCAGGAACGTATTTCATTGCCGAGCAGAGCAGAAAATGAAATTCAATATTTATCGATTGCCTATTCTATACCGGAATGGCTGGTAAAACAATTGGTAGAATGGTATTCTTTGGAATTGGCAGAAACCATGTTGCAGGCATTTTTGCAGGAAGCGCCTCTTACGGTACGGGTGAATCTGGAACGTGCTACCAAGGAAGAAGTCTTACAGGAACTGGAACAGGAAGGGATTCAGGCAGAAGATGGCATTTATGCTGACAATGCGTTGCGATTATCTGGAATCAATTATGTAAACCGAATCAAAGCATTTCGTCAGGGCTGGATTACCGTACAGGACGAGAGTTCTATTTTACAGGGAAATCTGGTGCTGGCAAAAGCAGGAGATATGATAGTGGATGTGTGTGCTGCTCCGGGCGGGAAAAGCCTGCATGCGGCAGAGCGGCTGTTATTAGCAGAAAAGGTATCTCAATCAGGCCATATTTCACATGGTTCCGGTATGGTGATTGCCAGAGATATCAGCGAAGGAAAAGTAGAACGTATTGAAGAAAATATAGATCGAATGGGTTATTCTAATCTGAAGGTGGAGGTCTGGAATGCTCTGGCTTTAGATGAAAGCAAAATCAAAAGTGCAGATATTGTAATGGCAGATGTTCCATGTTCCGGCTTAGGAGTGATTGGACGGAAAGCTGATATCAAATATCACATAACGAAGGAACAATTAGAAGAATTAGAGGATTTGCAGAGAAATATACTACAGGTAGTGACCCAATATGTGAAGAAAAATGGATATTTCATATATAGTACCTGTACGGTGAATCCTGGTGAGAATGAAAATCAGGTAACATGGATACAACAACAATTTTCCTTTAAACCGGTTGATATTGAAGCGTTGTTACCACCTGAATTGGTAAAACAAGTGAAAGGGCAGCCGGGTACGGATTTACATCAGGGGTATTGCACCTTACTGCCGGGCAAACAGGCTTGCGACGGATTCTTCTTTGCTTTACTGCGAAGAATATAAGTTGTTAGGAAATATAACAGAAAAGAATTATAATAAATGATGGAAAAAATACAAGGTAATGACATGGATATTCGGTCCATGTCATATGAAGAATTAGAGAATTATATAATAGAGCATGGATATCCGAAATATCGTGCCGGACAGATTTACCAGTGGATTCACCGGAAATTAGTCCGTTCCCCGGAGGAAATGAAGAATCTGCCTAAGGACCTTCGTGAATTATTGGGGGAACAATGGATTGGTGTAGAGGAAGAAACCCGATTTACTTCTAAATTAGATGGTACGAATAAGTTCTTGTTCCGGCTACAGGATGATAATTTGATTGAGAGTGTGTGGATGCCTTATAAACATGGAAATTCAGTATGTATCTCTTCACAGGTGGGGTGTCGGATGGGGTGTAAATTCTGTGCTTCTACCATTGATGGTGTAGTCCGCAATCTGACTCCTTCGGAAATGTTGGATCAGGTCTATGCCATGCAGACACTTATGGGAGAACGGGTTTCTAATATTGTTGTGATGGGTTCCGGAGAACCTTTGGACAATTATGAGAATCTTGTCCGCTTTTTGAAATTAATTTCCGATGAAAGGGGATTGCACATCAGCCAGAGAAATATTACGGTTTCCAGTTGTGGTCTGGTTCCGGAAATTCGAAGGTTGGCAGAGGAAGGGCTTCAGATTACATTTGCATTGTCGCTGCATGCTACTACTGATAAAGAACGACAGGAATTAATGCCTATTGCAAAAAAATATCATTTGACGGAAGTATTAGAGGCTTGTCGATATTATTTTAACCAGACAGGGCGTCGTGTGACTTATGAATATAGTTTGGTACAGGGAGTGAATGATACAAAAAACCATGCAAAACAACTGGCAGAACTATTGAAAAAACAGGCTCCATGCCATGTGAATCTGATTCCTGTGAATCCGATTAAAGAGCGAAATTATCAGCGGGCAACGGATAATTCTATACAAAATTTCAAATATATACTTGAAAATAATCAAATAAATGTTACTATAAGAAGAGGTATGGGTAGTGATATTGATGCTGCCTGTGGCCAGTTAAGGAGAAATTATATTCAAAAGCACGAGTAGGAGGAAGCTGGTTTTGTTATCATTTGGAAAAACAGATATAGGTAAGAAGCGGAGCATGAATCAGGATAATCTGTTCTTTAGTGATGAACCTGTAGGATGTTTGCCAAATCTGTACATCGTTGCTGATGGTATGGGTGGTCATAAAGCTGGAGATTATGCTTCTTCTTATGCAGTATTTCGATTTGTGGAATTTGTTAAACAATGTGAAGACCACAACCCGATTACTGTAATGAAAAAAGGTATCCGAACAGTGAATGAAGGAATCATGACAGCTTCGAAAGAGCGGGAAGAATTAAGCGGTATGGGTACCACTTTTGTCTGTGCTGTTGTAGCAGAACAGCATTTGTATGTTGCAAATATTGGAGACAGCCGGTTGTATGTGTTGGGAAAAGATGGAATTCGACAGATAACGTTGGACCATTCTTTGGTAGAAGAATTAATACGAACCGGTCAGTTAAACCCTTTAAAAGTACGGAATCATCCGGAAAAGAATATTATTACGAGAGCATTAGGTGTAAATGAGGAAGCAGTTCCTGATTTTTTTGAAGTAGAACTACACATGGATGAAAGAGTTCTAATGTGTTCAGATGGATTATCCAATATGGTTGAAGATGATGAAATTCTGAACATAGTGATGGATGCTGAAAAACCCAAAGCTGCTGTAGAACGCCTGATTGACCGGGCAAATTATTATGGTGGCAAAGATAATATAGCGGCCTTAGTGGCGGTACAGTAATTAGAGAGGTGTAAAGATGTTAAAACCAGGAATGATGTTAGGAGATCGATATGAGATAATCGAACTTGTAGGTTCAGGCGGTATGTCGGAGGTCTACAAGGCAAAAGATCATAAGTTAAATCGATATGTAGCAGTAAAAGTATTAAAGAATGAATTTAGTGATGATCGGAATTTTGTTTCTAAATTCCGGGTTGAGGCACAATCTGCCGCCGGACTGGCTCATCCGAATATTGTAAATGTCTATGATGTGGGAGAAGATGAAGGCATTTACTATATTGTTATGGAATTTGTAGAAGGTATCACACTGAAAGAATACATTTTAAATAATGGAAGATTATCTGCAGAGCAAGCTTTGGATTTTGCATTGCAGATTGCTTCCGGTATTGAAGTTGCACATCAGAATCATACCATTCATCGTGACATCAAGCCACAGAATATAATTGTGTCGAAAAATGGAACATTGAAAGTGACAGATTTTGGGATTGCCAGAGCTGCCACATCCAATACAGTAGCTTCTAATGCAATGGGTAGTGTACATTATGTGTCACCGGAGCAGGCAAGAGGCGGTTATAGCGATGAAAAGAGTGATATTTATTCATTAGGTATTACCATGTATGAGATGGTAACCGGCAGAGTTCCTTTTGAAGGAGATAATAATGTTACTGTTGCATTAATGCATATTCAGGGAGAAATGATTCCACCAAGAGAATACTATCCGGATATTCCGGCAAGTTTTGAGAAGGTTATCTTAAAGTGTACCCAAAAGAAGCCGGAACGTAGATATCTGACTGCCAGCGCTTTGATTGCAGATTTGAAACGGGTTGCTTCCAATCCAAATGGAGATTTTGTAGTATTGGGTGGTAATACTTCAACAAATGCTCCGACAGTCATGATGTCCGATGCTGAAATGAACAGCATTAAGGAGTCCGTAGCACAAAAACCATTGGAAGATACAGAAGATACTTCTGCTTATGCAAATAATTATACCAGAGAATCAACAATGACTGCCAGTCGGAAGCCGGAACCATCGTCTTCTGCAACAGTGCAGTCAACAATGGATGATGACTTTGATCCGGATGATGAGGATTATAGATATGATTATGATGATGAAGATGACGAGGAAAATGTAGAAGAGCTTCCGGATAATGTAGAAGATGATGATATTGATCCAAAGCTTCAGAAGGTTGTCATGATAGGCGGTATTATTGCGGCTGTTATTATAGCAATGTTTGTAATGTTATTAGTTGGAAAGGCTGCAGGCTGGTTCAAGTTTGGAGATGGTCATAAGAATACATCTGATAATCAGGAATCTCAGTCCATTGAAATGTCAGAAGATGTTGTTGGTAAGAATATTGAAGATGCAGAAGCTGTATTAACAGCAGCAGGCATTCCATATTCCATTGAACATCAGAATGATGATACAGTAGAAGCGGATATCGTTATTTCTCAGAGTTATGCCAAAGGAGAAATGATTCCGGAAGGCTCTGAGGTAAAGATTATTGTTAGTGCCGGTAAGGAAGAAGTTTCCGTACCAAATGTTGTGGGATACGCAGTTGACCGTGCTGAGACCATCTTGGGTGATGATGAAGGTTTCCAGGTTACCCACGCTTATGAATATAGTGATGATGTGGAAAAGGATCATGTCATTAGTCAGGAACCGGTAGGTGGTCAAATGGCTGCAAAAGGTTCTAAGGTAAAGATTGTAATCAGTAATGGTCCGGAAGTAAAAGAGACAGAGGTACCTGATTTGCGTGGAAAGACACAGCAGGAAGCTTCCGCAGAATTACAGAATGCAAGCCTGAAACTGGGTAATGTAACAGAAGAATATGATGAATCGGTAGAGGCTGGTAAAGTCATTGGGCAGAGTACCAGTGTGGGAACAAAGGTAAATGAAGGTTCGACTGTGGATATTACCATTAGTAAAGGACCGAAGCCAACAGAGACCGAGGAACAGCCAAAAACTTATTCTGCAAGCTTTAGTGGAAGTATTACATTTACAGGTGCTGCAGATTCTACGAATAGTTATAATGTAGAAGTATGCTATGTGATTGGAGATACCAGTAGAACAGTTATCAGTGGTAATGTATCGGCAGCAAATCCAACATTGTCCATCCCGAATGGTTCGGTTTTGACCGGCTTGACATCTACAGGAAACTTACAGGTGAAGTATAACGGTTCTACAACAACACCAAGTGATGTTTCCCAGTCTGTAAATGTTCAGGTTGCAGAAGAATAGGTAAGGTATGCAAGGTAAGATTATAAAAGGAATCGGAGGATTTTATTATGTGGATGTTCCGAATTCTGGTTTATATGAATGTAAGGCAAAAGGAATCTTTCGAAATAAGAAGCTAAGACCTCTGCCGGGTGATGATGTTACCATTGATATCTTAGATGAAGAGAAGAAAATAGGTAATATCATTGATATATCTGACCGTATAAATGAATTAATTCGGCCGGCGGTTGCCAATGTTGATCAGGTATTGATTGAATTTGCAGCTGCTCAGCCGAATCCCAATCTTAACCTGTTGGATCGGTTTTTGCTGTTAATGAGCCGCCAGCAGGTTAATACTATCATATGTTTTAATAAGATAGATATCGCTGACCCGTCAATGTTGGAGATGTTGGCAAGAACATATGAAAAGAGTGGCAGTCCGGTAGTTTTGGTAAGTACCTATACAGGAGAAGGAATCGATGGTGTTCATACATTGTTGCATGGAAAAACCACAGTATTTGCAGGTCCTTCCGGAGTAGGAAAATCGTCTTTGCTAAAAGAATTGTTGCCGGAGGCAAAGGTAGAGGTAGGAGAAATCAGTGAGAAAATTAAACGGGGAAAACATACAACCCGACATTCGGAACTGATAAAAACAGATACTGGCACCTATTTTATTGATACACCGGGATTTAGTACATTATACTTGGATTCCTTTGAAAAAGATGAATTAAAACACTATTTTCCCGAATTTCAACCCTATGAAGGACAGTGCCGTTTTTTGGGATGTTCTCATACCCATGAACCGGATTGTGCTGTAAAACAGGCTGTTGCATCTGGTGAAATCAGCAAAATCCGATATGATAATTATGTGGAATTTTATGAAGAATTAAAAAATACAAGGAGTTGGTAGTATGAAGTTATCACCATCAGTGTTGTCAGCAGATTTTACCCAGTTGGGAGCACAAATAAAGTTAGTAGATGAAGCAGGAGCAGATTATATCCATCTGGATGTTATGGATGGTAAATTCGTGCCTAATATTTCTTTTGGTATTCCTGTAATTGAGGCTGTTCGTAAGGTGACAGATAAGCCTTTAGATGTACACCTGATGATTGAAGAACCAATACGGTTTCTTCAGGAATTTAAGGATGCAGGAGCAGATATGATTACAGTGCATGCAGAGGCTTGTACCCATTTGCATCGAACAATCAGCCGGATTCGGGAGCTGGATTTGAAGGCTGGAGTAGCTCTAAATCCTGCCACTTCTGTAAATGTGTTGAATTATATTTTTGATGATATTGATTTGGCATTGATTATGAGTGTGAATCCGGGATTTGGCGGACAGGCATTTATACCGGCAATGCTGGATAAAATCAAAAGAATTCATAAAATTGCGGATGATAAGGGATTGAAAAATCTGGAAATAGAAGTGGATGGTGGTATTACATTAAATAATGTATCAGCAGTAGTAGATGCAGGAGCAAATGTAATCGTTGCCGGTTCAGCAGTATTTAACGGTGATCCAAAGAATAATATAAAAGAATTTTTAAAGAGAATGTATTAGTATGAAAAAGAGTTGTTTAATTATAGCAGGAGGCGAATTGGATATAAAATTCGCCTCTTGTTATATCAAAAAGAAATATGGTAGGGAACTTCCGGATATGGTAATTGCAGTAGATCGTGGGCTGGAGGGTGTAAAGCAACTGGGAATTTTGCCACATATCCTGTTAGGCGATTATGATTCTGTAAAATCGGAAGTCTTGAAAGAATATGAGGAAGTTCCACAAGTTACCTGTCTTCGCTATCCGCCGGAGAAAGATTATACCGATTCTCATCTTGCAATTGAAAAAGCAATCCAGGAGAAAGCCACTGATATCTGTATACTTGGAGCGACGGGAACCAGAATGGATCATAGTCTGGCAAATATGGGTCTATTATGGCTTTGTATGAAAGCAGGTATTAAGGCAGAACTTGTAGATGCACATAATCGAATTCGTATGATGGAGCATCGATTGGAGATTCAGAAAGAAGAACAGTTTGGAAAATATGTATCACTGCTACCATATACGGAGTATGTGACAGGTATTACATTAACAGGATTTCAATACCCACTGTATAAAGATACGCTTTCAATGGGAATCAGTCGCGGAATTAGTAATGAGATTATAAATGATGTTGCAGTAATTGAGATTGAAACAGGAATTCTATATGTGATAGAAAGCAGGGATTAAAATATAATAAGCATTCAGCCGACCCTGAATGCTTATGCTATGAGAAGAGAGAATATATGAAAATAATACTAATTACTATTTCATTTACTTGCATTATATCGGTAAAATATGAACAAAATATGAATTTGAAAAAAACAATGTGTAAAAGATGAATAAAAAGTTATAGAAACGAAGGAAAAATATGCAGATACGAATATTATGTGTTGGTAAAATAAAAGAAGGTTTTTACCGTAATCGGATACAGGAATATCAGAAGATGTTGAGCAAAAAGTGCCAATTTGAAATTATTGAAGTTGAGGATGAAAAGACGGAAGAACAGTTAAGTGAAGCAGAACGAAACCGCATATTAAAACTGGAGGGCGATAAACTTAGGAAGTATCTGTCTAATAAAAATGATGATTGGATTGTTGCACTTTGTATTGATGGTAAGCAGTATTCAACGAACCAGTGGAAGCAAAAGGTAGAGACGATTTACCGGCAACAGAAATGGAATCAGATTACTTATGTTATTGGAGGTTCTTTAGGCTTGGATTCTTCCATTATTCAAATGGCAGATGAAAAGCTTAGTTTTTCCAGACTGACCTTTCCTCATCAGTTAATGCGAGTAATGCTAATTGAACAGATTTTAAATACTTATTTATGATAAGGCTGATGGTTTAAAATACGATAACTTCTATAAAGCTGTTCAAATAAAACTACGCCAGTCAGACCTATGGACAAATCCATAGAAGATAGTGAAAGTGTTTTATAAGAAACAGTTAAATCGGATATGTCATCAGATGAATAGCCAATAAAGAAACAGATATTTGAAATTCCTTGAATTCCAAGTTGATTTATGGTGTCAGATAATTCTTCCGAAGAAGGAGTATGACTTCCGGTTTGTACTTGAATGAAACATGTATGATTGGAAGATTTGTGTGCGGACATGATTGCCCGACAACCGGATGCAGGCTTCAGAAGAAAATGAGTTTTACAGTATGCCTGTAATCGTTTACTATATTCCTGAATGGCAGCTAAATCATTTGAATTCAATTTCTTGGCATTAAGATATATGGTATAATTCATAGGTATTTCAGACTCCCATTGATTCATAAGGAAATACAAAATAAAAATGCATCAGATAGGAATCGAACCTACGCACCTGGCTCCGGAGGCCAGTGCTCTATCCACTGAGCTACTGATGCATCAGTTGGTATTATAACTCAAAAAAGCAGAAAGTGCAAACACTTATTGATTTTTATTTTGCGGTTTGTTAAAATATTTATGTTGTGATGGATTTGGGAAGGAAATCACTTAAAGGAGCATTGGGATGCAGAATAACTTTTGGAATAAATGGAATCAAAAATTTGATAAACTTCATTTACAGGATACAGAAATTAAAACAACCGGTGAAACGGTATATATTAATCCGGCAGTAAAATTGGCAATTGCATGGGGGATTTTTTTAATTGCATTCATTCTTTTTTTGGTGATTGGAAAGCCATTTGCAAAGGAATCAGAGCCGGGAACAGATGATAATGGGGAGATTATAAGTAACCAGGAATATGTACCACTTGAACGAAATGAATATCCGGAGGTAAACTCATTTGTTGAGAATTATTTGAAAGCAACCATAAGTGCAGATATTAATGTAATCAGTACAATGGTTGTAGATCCAAGTCAGTTTGATGTGGAACGGTTGCAAATGAAGAAAGACCTTGTTTTGAATTATTCGAATGTAGACTGTTACACAAAACCCGGACTTTCAGAAGGTTCCTATGTTGTCT
>CAMEWU010000017.1 GCA_945946715.1 uncultured Clostridium sp.
ATTGGCACGAATATTATAGGCACCTTCCGGAACGGTGTGAATATCAGCAATTTGTTCTAATAACGTCTGGTGTATTTTATCCACGATTCCACCTCCTAAACCAACTTATCCATTAAAGTTTTGCAGGCGGCACCTGTTGTATTCAAGAGCTCCGGTAAAATCTCGTCTCTAGTACCTGTCTGCCGGATTTCACCATCTGCCACAACTATAATTTTATCTGCAATATTTAAAATTCGTTCCTGATGAGAAATGATTAAAATAGATCCATTAATCTTCTGATACATATCTTCAAATACTTGTATCAGATTATTAAAACTCCATAAATCAATTCCGGCTTCCGGTTCATCAAAGATTGTAAATTTTGCACCTCTGGCAATGGTCATAGCAATCTCAATTCGTTTCAATTCACCACCGGATAAGCTGTCATTGACTTCACGATGAATGTAATCTTTCGCACACAATCCTACTTCTGCCAAGTACTGGCAAGCCTCTGTTACCCCAATTTGCTTTCCTGCAGCAAGAGTAATTAAATCATTAACTGTAATTCCCTTGAATTTCACCGGTTGTTGAAAGGCGTAACTGATTCCTTTTTGAGCACGTTCTGTAATGCTACATTCGGTAATATCTTCACCATCCAGCAAAATCTGCCCGGAGGTTGGTGTTATAATTCCGGCAATAATTTTAGCAAGCGTAGATTTACCGCCACCATTCGGACCGGTGATTGCAACAAATCGTTCTTCAATTGTCAAATTTATTTTTTTTAGAATTTCAAGTTGATTTTCTTCCACTTGATAATTAATATTTCTTAATTCTAACATCTGCTTTCCTTTCAAGCATTTCTTCTTACTAGTATTACCAGTATCGTTCATCAATATCATAAAACTTCTTATGAACACCCACAAACTTATAAGCTGGTCGAATAATTTTACCTTTATTTACTAATTCTTCTAATCGATGAGCACTCCATCCGGAAATACGTGAAATAGCAAATATTGGTGTAAATAATTCTTCTGGTATACCTAACATATTATAAACAAATCCACTGTAAAAATCTACATTTGCACACAATGGTTTAAACAGGCGTCGGTGATCAGCAATCACTTCTTTCGCCAGTCGTTCCACTCTGTCATAAAACTCAAATTCTTCATGCAGACCTTTTTCTATTGATAGTTTTTCTGCATATTCTTTTAATACAACTTCTCTCGGATCAGATTCTGTATAAACAGCATGTCCCATACCATAGATAAGTCCTGCCTTGTCAAATGTTTCTTTGTTCAGAATCTTACGAAGATAAGAACGAAGTTCATCTTCATTTGTCAAATCTGTCACATGCTCTTTAATATCCTTAAACATCTGTTGTACCTTTAAATTAGCACCACCATGTCGAGGACCTTTCAAAGATGCAATGGATGCAGCAACAGCAGAATATGTATCTGTTCCGGAGGACGTTACAACGTGATTGGTAAATGTAGAATTATTACCACCACCATGCTCTGCATGTAACACTAAAGCAATATCCAGTACCTTTGCCTCTAACTCTGTAAATTTACCATCCGGACGAAGCATCTGTAAAATATTCTCAGCCGTTGACATATTCTTATCCGGGGTACGAATAACCAGATTCTCTCCACAATGAATATGGCGATACGCATGGTAAGAATATACAGAAATTAATGGAATTTTTCCAATTAACTGCAAGGACTGACGAAGTACATTGGGAACAGATATATCATCCGGTTTTTCGTCATAGGAATATAACGTTAATACACACCGCTGTAATCCATTCATAATGTTAGCACTTGGTGCTTTCATAATGACATCACGAATAAAGTTTCCGGAAAGTTCCTGCAAACTAGTCAAAATATCAATAAAGCTTTTTAATTGTTGAGAATTTGGCAAATCACCAAACAACAACAAATATGTAATTTCTTCAAAAGCATATCGACGATTCTCGTAACTTTTAATTAACTCCTGCACATCATATCCCTGATAATACAGCTTTCCATCACAAGGTATTTTGGCGCCTTCATCAAATTTATAGGCTACTACATCTGCTATCTCCGTTAAGCCAGTTAAAACACCTTTACCATTTGAATCACGCAATCCACGTTTTACATCATATTCTGCATAAAGTTCCTGGTTGATTGCACCGGAAACCATACAATACTTTACCAAATCATCAAACTGTGCATTGAGGTCTTCATCCAATTCCATCATTGCCCGACTATTCATTTCAATGCCTCCTTATCCTGCTACTCACAAACCGTTGTTGCAATCATACAACCATTTTCAAAAAATTTCAACTTTTTTAACATCATACAAAAGATTTGTCGTAAATTTTCAATGGTTTTGGCCTTTTGCTTCACACTGATTACAATATCCATATAATTCTAATTTATGTCCGGTAATTGTGAATTCATCTAAATCTGTGCAAAAAGGAATATGTTCCATAGGACATTCCTTGAGTGGAATCTTTCTTCGGCAGCTTAAACAGATTGCATAATGCTTATGCTGATCTCGTTTCCACTCATAAACTGCCATATCTTCTCCCATTAAAGTGGATTTTTCAATCAGATTATGTTCCTCAAATGCAGTCAACGAACGATAAATCGTAGAAATTGCATAGTTGGAGTCCTTTGTTTCTGCAACAACTCTATGATAAATTTCCATGGCTGTCATAGGCTCCTCTGCCTGAGTCAGCACTCGAAATACATCTTCTCTTTGTCTGGTTCTTTTGATGCCGGATGGCCATTGATATTCCATAGGCTACTCCTTTCATACACTAAATTGACTATTATAAAGGTTATAATAGAACCCTTTTTGCTGCAACAATTCGTCATGATTTCCCTGCTCGATGATATTACCATCCTTCATAACCAGTATTACATCCGCTTCCTGTATGGTAGACAAGCGGTGCGCAACAATAAAACTGGTTCTGCCTTCCATGAGTTTATGAAACGCTTTCTGAATCTTGATTTCTGTTCTGGTATCAATGGATGAAGTAGCTTCATCTAAAATCAACATTGGAGGGTGGCACAACATAACTCTTGCTATACATAATAACTGTTTTTGTCCTTGGGATAATGTATCGCTTCCCTCCTGAATCATAGTGTCATATCCCTGTGGAAGTCGCTTAATGAAGCTATGAGCATGGGATAATTTTGCTGCTTCGATAATTTCTTCCTCTGTAGCCTCCGGACGTCCCATTGCTATATTTTCTCTAACCGTTCCTGTTTTCAGCCAAGTTTCCTGTAATACCATACCAAAGGAATCTCTGAGACTGGTACGGGTTACATGCCGTATATCATTCCCTTCTACGAGAATTGCACCGTCATTTACATCATAAAACCGCATTAACAGGTTGATTAATGTGGTTTTTCCACAGCCTGTTGGCCCTACAATCGCAATTCTCTGCCCCGCTTTTACATTCAAATTGACATGTTGCAGCAATTTCTGTTCCGGAACATAGGAGAATGATACATCCTGAATGTTAACATTTCCTTCTACTGCTTCTAATACAACCGCATCCTCCGCGTCCGGAATCTGTGGAGTCTCATCAATCAATTCAAAGATTCTGGCCGCACAAGCCAATGCATTTTGAAGCTCTGTGATAACTCCGGATATTTCATTGAATGGCTTCGTATACTGATTGGCATATCCTAAAAATGATGTTAAATTACCAATTGTAATTCCTCCACCAATTGCTACCAGTGCACCTGCAATTCCCACTCCGGCATAAACCAGACTGTTTACAAAACGGGTAGCCGGATTGGTAATGGATGAAAAGAAAATCGCTTTTAACGAACAAGATTGCAGGCGTTTATTGATTTCATCAAAAGTTTCCATGGATTTCTCTTCTCTGTTATATGCCTGTACGACTTTCTGATTTCCAATCATTTCATCAATAAAGCCGGTCTGTTCTCCTCTGGTTTCCGACTGTATGCGGAACATATTATATGTTTTCTTGGCAATAAATGCTGCAACAAAGAGAGAAACCGGAGTGATACATACAACCACCAACGTAATTCCCGGATGTAATGAAAGCATAAAAGCCAAAGTCCCAAGAATTGTCATGATGCTGGTAAATAACTGGGTAAATCCCATTAACAAACCATCCGCAAACTGATCCACATCTGCAATTACACGACTGACAATTTCACCACTGGTATGACCATCTAAATATTTTAATGGAAGTCGTTCTATCTTATCAAAGGCATCTCTCCGTACATCCCGTACAATACTATAAGTCATCTTATTATTACATACATTCATAATCCATTGTGCCAGTGCCGCAACTCCGATGCAGATTGCCATAACCTCTAATATCTTCAGAATTCCGGAAAAATCCACTTTGCCGGCTTCTATCATGAAATCAACTGCATTACCGGTCAAAATAGGAAGATACAAGGTTAATGCCACACTGATTACAGACATTAAGATAGAAAGTACCAGAAGGAACCAGTAATGCTTTAAGTATCCCATTAAACGTTTTAAGGTTGCAAGCGATGATTTCTTATCTGATTTTTTCATGCTCCCTGCACCTCCTTCTTAAATTGTGATTGATATATCTCCTGATACACATCACAATTCTTGAGTAGTTCTTCATGTGTACCAATTCCGGCGACTTCACCATCATCCAGAACGACAATACGATTGGCATGCTGGATAGAAGCCGTACGCTGTGAAACAATAAAGACGGTAGGCTTGTCCTTTAACCCCTGCAATGCTTTCCGAAGTTTTGCATCTGTAGCATAATCCAAGGCAGAAGTACTATCATCCAGAATCAATATTTCCGGTTTCCGAACCAAAGCTCTGGCAATGGTTAACCGTTGACGCTGACCACCGGAAAGATTCTTACCTCCCTGTGTAATTGGTGCATTTAATCCTCCGTCCTTCTTTTCTACAACTTCCAATGCCTGTGCTGTTTCTAAAGCCTGCCGGATGTCTTCATCCGTTGCATGCTCATTTCCCCATAACAGATTTTCACGAATGGTTCCCTTGAACAAAACCGCTTTCTGCATCACAATCCCTATTTTATTTCGCAACTGCTCTTTTGGATAATCCATAACATTTACGCCATCTATCAAAACAACGCCCTTAGTAGCATCATAGAATCTTGGAATCAAGTTTACCAGGGTTGATTTGCCGGAACCCGTACCACCAATAATACCAATGGTTTCTCCTCGTTTCACTTGCAAATTCAAGTTTCGAATTGCTTCATCTCCTGCATTCTTATACGCAAAGGACACATCTTGAAAATCCACAACCACATCTGTGTCCAATTCCTCTACTAAATCATTCTTAAATTCCTGAGAAGTTTCCATTTCAAGCACCGATTGTATACGGTTTCCGCAGGCAACTGCTTTGGTAATAGTAATAATCAGATTGGCAAGTTTCACCAATTCTACCAGTATCTGACTCATATAATTTACCAGTGCCACAACGTCACCCTTTTCCAATACACCGGTATCCACCTGAATAGCCCCTGTCCATAGTAAGGCAATCGTAGCAACGTTTACAATCACAAAAGTAACCGGATTCATAAATGCAGAAATTCTGCCTACTACCAACTGCATGCGAGTCAGCATGTCATTATTCTCGTTAAACCGTTCCTGCTCTTCTTCTTCCTGATTAAATGCACGTATCACTCTCACACCGGTTAAATTTTCTCTTGTAATACCAAGTACCTTGTCCAGACGTTCCTGTACTTTTTTAAATCTTGGAATCGTAATCATCATAATTCCAAATACCACAATCGAAAGCAGAGGAATCGCAACAACAAAAATCATAGCTGCCTTCCAGTTGATGGTAAATGCCATAATCATTGCACCAAATACGATAAATGGTGAACGCAAAAATAAACGAAGGACCATATTAACGCCATTCTGTACCTGATTCATATCACTAGTCATTCTGGTAATTAAAGTTGAGGTACCAACCTCATCAATTTCAGAAAAAGAGAAATTCTGAATATGCTCAAACAAAGCATGTTTCAAACGGGTAGAAAAACCAACAGCCGCTTTGGCAGCAAAATATTGGGCAGTTAAAGAACAAGTTAAGCCCACAATCGCTAAAACAAGTAAAATTCCTGCCATTTTCCAGATGTAGGGCATATTCTGCTGTGCAATACCCACGTCCATAATCTCTGCCATAACTAACGGTACAAATAATTCGAAGGAAGCTTCCAGCATCTTAAACAGAGGTGCCAGAATACTTTCCTTCGTATATGCTTTTAAGTACTTTAATAACTTTTTCACAGTCGTTCTCCTTAAAGAAATTTCTATTATAGTATCACAATTAAACTAATTCTGCAATTCGTGTAACACCCACAAATATCTCCGAAATCTTATACCAGGTCCGGTAATCTACAATGCCCGATTGAGGCAACTTAAATATTTTTTGGAATGTACGGACGGCTTCCTCCGTTCTGGGTCCATAAATTCCATCAACAACAACTTTCGGAATTGCCGGATAATTCTGTGAAATACGATTCAACTGTTCCTGAATGGTTCGTACAGCTTCTCCTGAAGAACCATTTTCCAAAGGGGCACCCGGCCAGGATAAAGGTACACCGGAAACGACCTGTGCATTATTAATATAGATGGTATCACCATAATAATTTTTCAAAATCTGTAGTGCCGTATAATCCTGGTCAGCCAGATATTTACTGCCCCATTGGCTCAGCCAGTTTGGACAGGTTACCCGCTTTCCATCACAATACTGTGTTAAAATTGGCTGTCTGACATTCGGCCGTGACAAATACGATGTATATAAACGGTCTACAACAGCATCAATACTTTCAAATGTCGCTTTTCCATATACCCATTTATGGTCATAAGCCGTTGAACTGGTAATTGTGAAGCTGTATCCCTTATTCCGATACCATTCAGTATAAACCCGATTCAAAGTAAATGACATAATTGCCAGAACATTGGCTTCAATACACGCCTCAGGCCAAGTAGAATATATTTCACAGGCAGCTACCGTTTTAATATAATCCTTATATCGCACATAGTAATTTTCGGCAGTAGAATCTGAAGGTGATCCATCATGAACAACAATATATTCCGGCACTACCACCTGATTTAATACGATTTCCCCCGATTCATTCATCGGCTTAATCTCATCTTCCGGAATCTTTGGAGGGAATTCTTCCCATAGAGTATGCCCCGGTATTACCGTTGGATTGTATATTTCTTCCTCCTCCATC
Organism: uncultured Clostridium sp.; assembly: GCA_945946715.1. Lineage (GTDB taxonomy): Bacteria > Bacillota > Clostridia > Lachnospirales > Lachnospiraceae > CAG-632. The sequence goes on from CAMEWU010000017.1 coordinate 7,211, forward strand.
GGGTGCATGCCAACGAATTGAATCGCTGTCTCACTGGAAAATATCTGTACACCGGAAAAAAAACGTTCCTCATATCCCGGTGCTGAAACACGCACATTATATTCGGCATAAGGCTGATTATCCGTTGGTGCCATAGAATATGCAAAAGGCGGAGCATTCAAAGAAACCGTATCCGTCATACCATTTTCATCAGTTACCAGTTCTGCAACAGTCGTTCCTGCGCCACCGGTATCAGAAATCGTAATTCTTGCATTGGCAATCGGAATCCGACCAAGTGCAGAATTTACTTCCAGCCTGATTAATCCCTGTTCCACATTTGATTCATTCAAATCCATAATATTATCCCATAAATATCCTTTACGGTTAATATATGCATTTCCCGTTCAGCCATGCACATCAAAAAGAGAAAAAACTCATGTAAACTTGCTTACTAATGAGTTTTTTCTCTTTTTGATGTATGTGGCCCTCGGCCACACCGAAATGAGCGAAGCGAAATTGAGGTGCATGGCTGACAAGCCATCAAAAATCCCTCGTGGAAGCTTGCTTACTAAGAGGGATTTTCTTCTTTTTCTGTATGTGGCCCTCGGCCACACCGAAATGAGCGAAGCGATATTGAGGTGCATGGCTGATAAGCCTAAATTTAGTCAAAACTCATTTCAATGTTAACACTTCCGTTGCAACCAACTCAGATATACCCTGTTCCATTAGCAATTCAACAGAATTGTATCCTTGTTTCATCAATTCAATGGCACGTAAAGTCTCCTTCATTCCATCAGAAACTCCTAAAGCATGACCTTCTGCCTGTGCTTCTTCCCGTATCTGCTGTTCGACTTCCCAACTCTTCATATACTGAACCTCCACTTCCTTGTCTTTCTTTACTTCCCCGACATAGTTATGGATTGCACGAATGTTATCATTAGTAACATTTTCAGCAACACTATTTTCAATATATTTTAACATTTCCTGCAATTCTTGGCTAGAATTTTCTTCTTCTCCTCTTGTATTTAAAAAGATTTTTACCGCTCCATCCTCATACTGTATACTTGCATCTTCTACACACTGATTTTTTATCGTATATACCATGCGATTCTTGCCGAATGGATCATAAGGAAGAATCATTATAATGACAACATTCTTCAATAACCGATAATCCCAACCACCATCTAAAAGTCGGGCATCAATAAGCCCCTGATAAAATCTTGTCCGTTTCGGAAGGCGTTCCCGTTCCACCGTTCTATTTGGCTCAATATCATAGATTTCTGATTCCACTTCCATATCAACATATGGTTCAGATGCTTCTACATAGGCATCTAACCGAATACCATGAAGCCCAGTATCCAGACCGGCGATTTGCTTCTGTGGAATCACCTTGATTCTGCCAATTTTCTTTCCCATTATAGTTTCCAATAAGCGTCTGCAAAAATCTTCACCTTCCTCACCTCTGGAAACTAACTGTTGAAACATGAAATTATCTATTACATTCAAATCTTCTAACTTACGCCTTGACATACCATTCGCTTCTCCTATCTTATGTTATTTACTGTTCTCCTTGGAATAAAATCGACAGAACTGCCAAATTTTTATTATGAATCCTCATGAGTATAAAAGAATCCTTGTTTCATCCATGAGGTTTTAAAATATCCTATCAAAAATGTTTTTGTTTGTCAATTTCTTTTTAACACATTTATTTAACTATGTATTTTTTATAATTGTAGTTTTGCACAGTCATTTAAAAATGTACAAAATAGAAAAGCCCTGAAACATAACGTTTCAAGGCTTCTAGCAGTTCGTAGGGGAATCGAACCCCTGTTTTCGCCGTGAGAGGGCGACGTCTTAGCCGCTTGACCAACGAACCATATTCTCTTTGTCACACGCGACTTTGTTAGTATAACAAAGAGAATCAAAAAAAGCAAGTACTTTTTTCAATATAATTTCAGATTTTGCTAGTTCAAACATATCCGATTTATTTTTTTATTATATTAATACTGATAGCGGAATGTCGGTAACAACACTAGTAACTGCGTATCCATTCAGCTTCAAATTTCAAAATTCGCCTTTATCCGAGGGAAGGATTATTTTTGTTCTACACCTATAAGCTCATCTATATACATTGCTTTTGCTGTCGGTTCGGCCTGTAGTATTTGCGAACCTGTATATCGCGGATGTTTAAAGATATTATTTCTAACGCCATTTACAATTTTATCTTTTATCATTACATATTGGTATATTCCCCCGTATTCAACATGTTTTTTTACACCAAATGATATTATTTTGCAAGGCGAATCTTTGCCTGCACGATGAATAAGAAAAATAAAAACTGTTTGATTCCTTGATTTTAAAGAACTTTTAATAATATAATCACAAGGTATTATTGAACCTTTGTAGGGAGAATCTTTTGGCGAATAAATATATACAATATTCTCTTCGTCAAGATATTCTTCCAAAAATCGAAATTCTGATATTCTTAGTTCGACATCTCTTTCTTCACTTGGTTTTCCTTTGTAATTACTGTCTTTTGCCAAATATTCATCTGTTATAGGATTCTCTTTATCTAAAATCCACTCAATAGTCTTTTTAGTGTTCTTGGGAATTGCAATATCATGCAAATATTGTAATCCTATAGCATGGTGAAAATCTTTTTCTTTAAAATCAATATTAAAGACCGAAACCTTTTTATTTATAGAAGTATGAAATGTATATGTAGTTGTTTCTGTAAGTAATTTGAATTTTCTTGCACATTCTTGTATTATACTCATAATTCTCCCCATAATAGTAAAAGCCCTGCATCTCTGCAAGGCTTTACACTCTTTAGTAATACAACTTTCTTTCACCGAAGCTAGATGGATTATGGTGAGTTGCCACCTTTGAGAGCCTCCATGTTTACCGCATTCCATCACGGCATTCACTTCATAGGCGAAGCACATTTTAGTGAGTGTACAGCTCAAAAGGTTTCCCTTCGTCTATTATATTACTATACAACCTTGTTGTTGTCAATATTTATAACAAGATATTATATTTGCAGATTTTGCTAGTTACATTTGTTTATCAAATATAGCACCGGATTAATTAAGCATCCTGACCCATATAATCAAACAGGCTGAACTGGTCTGAATCCGGAATATCATTTAACAGCCCAAGCAGTGTGAACTTTTCAATGGTGGATTTCCCGATTTTAGCCATTTCACGCAGATTATCCTTAGAAGAAAAACCTCCTACCTTTAATGCTTCTTTTGCTGCCTCCTGAACCTGTGCCGCAGCTTTACCGCCCAGACCTTCAATACTGCAAAGAGCCGGCATAATCTTTCCATCCATAATCTGAAATCGTTCTGCATCTGCACGATAGATATCAATCGGAAGGAATTCAAACCCTCTGGCATACATTTCCAAAACCAGCTTCATATCTTTCAGACTATCCAAGTCTTTATTAGTTTTATCCGTTGACTTTCGAATTTCCTCCATATGATATTCCAGTTTAGACCGCCCTAAGCACATGGTTTCATAGTTAAAAGCATCTGCACGTATACTGAAAAATGCCGCATAATACTCTAGAGGATAATTAATCTTATACCAGGCAATCCGCCAAGCCATCATAACATACGCTGCTGCATGAGCCTTCGGGAACATGTATTTAATCTTTTTACAAGACCAGATGTACCAGTCCGGTACGTCATGGGCAAGCATTTCTTCTTCCCATTCCGGCTTCAGACCTTTTCCTTTTCTCACACTTTCCATTATGGTAAAGGACAAGCCTTTATCCATGCCCTTATGAATCAGATACACCATAATATCATCACGACAACAAATAGCAGTTGATATAACAGCTTTTCCGGATTTAATTAATTCCTGAGCATTTCCAAGCCATACATCTGTACCATGTGCCAGTCCGGCAATTCGTACCAAATCAGAGAACATGGTAGGTTTGGTATCAATTAACATTTGCATAGCAAATTCCGTTCCAAATTCCGGAATTCCCAGTGAGCCAAGTGGCACACCACCGATATCCTCCGGTGTTATTCCCAGTGCTTCCGTACTGCTAAATAAGGACATAACCTGCTTATCATCCAGTGGAATGGTCTTACAATCCACACCGGTCAAATCCTCTAACCGTCGGATCATAGTCGGATCATCATGACCCAGAATATCCAGCTTCAACAAGTTATGGTCAATGGAATGATATTCAAAATGGGTCGTGATAATTGGCGTATTCTGGTCGTTTGCCGGATGCTGGATTGGTGTAAAGGAATAGATTTCCTCATGCTTAGGCAATACAATCATACCACCCGGATGCTGTCCGGTAGTACGTTTCACACCAGTGCAACCAACGGATAACCGTTCAATCTCACAGCTCCGTTTCTTAATTCCTCGTTCCTCAAAATACTTCATAGCCATACCATAAGCAGTCTTATCTGCGATAGTACCAATGGTACCGGCACGGAATGCGTGTCCCTTGGTAAATAATTCTTCCGTATATTGGTGGGCATTTGCCTGATATTCACCTGAGAAGTTCAAATCAATATCCGGCTCTTTATCTCCTTTGAATCCCAAGAAGGTTTCAAAAGGAATATCATGTCCTTCCTTTAACAGCTTGTGTCCGCATTTCGGGCAATCCCGGTCCGGCATATCACAACCGGAATTGCCGGAAAATGCTAATACTTCCGGTGAATCAAAGTCAACGAAATGACACTCCGGACAGATATAGTGTGGCGAAAGTGGATTTACCTCTGTAATACCTGCCATGGTAGCTACAAAAGAGGAACCAACAGAACCTCTGGAGCCAACCAGATAACCATGGTCATTGGAATCCCATACCAGCTTCTGTGCAATGATATAAAGAACTGCAAACCCATTGGATATAATAGAATTCAATTCCCGCTCCAACCGTTCTACAACCACCGTAGGCAAATCCGGCCCATATATCTCATGGGCTCTGTCATAACATATCTGGGTCAACGTTTCATCAGAATTCTCAATAATCGGCGGACATTTATCCGGTCGTACCGGCTTAATATATTCAATCATATCCGCAATTCGATTGGTATTGGTAATTACAACTTCTCTTGCCTTATCTGCACCTAAGTATTCAAACTCCTTTAACATCTCATCCGTGGTTCTAAAGTACAACGGACTCTGGTTTTCTACATCCTTATATCCTTCGGATGCCTGAATGATTGCACGATAAATAGAATCCTCCGGGTCCAAGAAATGCACATCACAGGTTGCAGCCACCGGCTTATGAAACTCCTCCCCCAATTGTACAATCTTTCGATTATATTCCATCAAATCTTCTACCGATTCGATTGGATAGTTATCATCCTCTATCATGAACATATTATTGCCTAACGGCTGAATTTCCAAATAATCATAGAAGTCCACAATTCTGGTTATCTCACCATCATCTGCACCATTTAACAACGCCTGATATAATTCTCCTGCTTCACAGGCAGAACCAATAATCAAGCCTTCTCGATATTTGTTAATCATACTTTTCGGCATCAAAGGACGTCGATTAAAATATTCCAAATGAGACATGGAAATTAAGCGGTATAGATTCACTCTGCCCACTTCATTTTTAGCCAATATAATTCCATGATATCGACGGGATTTCTTAATACTGTCCGGGGAACCTGCGGCTAATGCATTTAACTGATCCAAATTCTCTACATCCCGTTCCATCAGCATATGAACGAATTTCAAAAACATTTCAGCAGTTGCTTCCGCATCATCTACTGCCCGGTGATGATTTTCCAGTACAATTTTTAGTTCTTTTACTAAACGGTCTAAGGTAAATTTTCCAAGGTGAGGCAGCAGAATGTGTGCCAAACCTAAGGTATCCAATATAGTATTGGAGAAATCCAAGCCCTGTTTTCTGGCTTCATTTGCGATAAAACCTGTATCAAATGAGGCATTATGTGCTACCACTACTGCATCACCGCAAAAATCTAAGAATTGTGGCAGTACCGTTTCAATATTGGGCTGATTTGCCACCATCTCATCTGTAATCCCTGTTAATCGGGTAATATTATATGGTATTGGGCGTTCCGGGTTTACCAACTGAGAGTACCGGTCTACAACTCTTCCTTTCTCAATTTTTACCGCGCCAATTTCCGTAATCTTATGAAACTTTGCATTTTTTCCGGTAGTTTCAATATCAAAGACTACAAAAGTATCCCAAAAAGTCTGTCCTTTGGAACGAATAATCAGACTTTTCAAATCATCGACAAAATATCCCTCTACCCCATAAATGATTTTAAAATCATCGCACGAATCCAAAACATGATTTGCAATTGGGAATGCCTGTACAACACCATGGTCGGTAATAGCAATACCCTTATGTCCCCATGCCTTTGCACGTTTAATAATCTTGGCGATGTCAACTACACTGTCTTTATCACTCATAACGGTATGCATATGTAATTCCACACGCTTTTCCAAAGATTCGTCAGTTCGTGCCACACGAAAATCACTTCCCTTTTTAATACCTACAATCGAACCAATGGTTACATCATTGGCAAAGGTATCAAAGGATACAATACCCTTAATCCGATAAAAGCCACCACTTTTGAACATATCCAAAAACAATTCCAAATCGTCATTGGATAAGAACACCTTGCCACTAATGGTATCCGTAAAATCAGTTATATTAAAGGTAACTATAGTCTTATTATTTCGAATTTCTCTGGTTTCTAATTTAATAATCTGTCCATAAACAACAACCTCTCCCAATTCTCCTTGAATATCTGAAATTGGGATAATTTCCCCCTCGCAATTTCGTCCATAGAATACATCCGGGTCCTTCGAAGCATTTAACGCTGTACGACGGTAACCACTCTTGCCATCTTTTCCATAACCTTTATTTCCATTTTCATTTGCATTGCCTGTTTCCTTAGTATTCTTCGTTCCTTCCGGTTTTTCGGAGCTGGAAGCTGTCTTAGATTCGTTCTCTTCAACATGATTTGTTTTGTCAGCATGTTCGCTTTCTTCTGCTCTGCCATGCTGAGCCAGTTCGATTGCCCGAAGTTGTACTAACTGCTTCTGATGTTGTTCACGTTCCTGTTGTAATCTCTTTTCATGTGCTTCCCGTAAGGCTTCCTTATCTTCTTCTTTGAAATTAAAACCCACCTGAATATCCATTTGAAATCGGAATCCAAACAAATTTATAAGAAATTCCTGAATTTCACTAAACCGGCATTTTGCTAAATCAGAATCAGGCATGGGAATGGTAATTACATTATCATTTACCACCCATGCCTCATCTTTCACTAATAAATAATTAATTGGATCCGCTTCCTTTATCTCGTATAACAGACTATCTGCATATTCTTCAAAAATTTCCTTTAATTGATATCGTTCTGATAACTGAAATTCCAATTGAAGGGTTACACTCTTTGCACCACCCACTGCATTTCTGGCATATGGAAGCAATTCCTGTTCTAATTGCCGAACATATTGCTGATGAATTAAATGGTGGGAAATCACAAAAATATGTAATACCTTTGATCGCTTGCTAAAACGAAACTTATCAATGTAAACATCTTCAAAATATTCTTGAAGTATTTTTGAAGGTCGGTAGGACTGAAATAAATTCAGTATACTAATTTTTCCTTCTTTCATCTATACTTTCCCCCAGTGATCAAGTTCCTGTTTCAATGCCCCCAACAGCTCCTGTTCCGGCATTTTCCGAATGATTTCACCCTTTTTGATTAACAGACCTTCCCCATTACCACCTGCAATACCAAGGTCTGCCTCTTTGGCTTCTCCAGGGCCATTGACGATGCATCCCATAACTGCTACTTTAATATTCAAATGCTCATAATCAGCTACTAAGCTCTCTACTTGATTTGCAAGTCCAATTAAGTCAATTGAAGTTCTGCCACAGGTTGGACAGGATACAACTTCTATTCCACCACTTCTTAGGTTCAGTGTTTTTAATATCTGCTTTGCTGTAATAATCTCATTGATTGGGTCACCGGTTAAAGATACACGAATGGTATCTCCAATCCCCTGATTCAATATAATTCCCAATCCAACTGAAGACTTGATATTACCACGGAGCAACGTGCCGGCTTCCGTTATACCTACATGAAGTGGATAAGCTGTTAATGGAGCTATCAATTCATGTGCTTTTACGCACATCATCACATCCGAAGACTTAATACTGATTACTATCTGGTCATAATCGAAATCTTCAATCATGTGAACCTTATCCAATGCACTTTCGACAATACCTTCTGCAGTAACACCATGATACTTTTCTATAATCTCTTTTTCTAATGAACCACTGTTTACCCCTACACGAATTGGGATATTTCGCTCCTTAGCCACATCAACAACAGCTTTTACCCGCTCTGAGCCCCCAATATTGCCAGGATTAATACGTATTTTATCAGCACCACTTTCCATTGCTAAAATTGCCAACCGATAATCGAAATGGATGTCAGCTACAATCGGAATATGAATCTGCTTCTTAATTTCACCAATGGCTCTTGCTGCTTCCTCATTATTTGCCGTACAACGGATAATCTGACACCCGGCATCTTCAAGATTATGAATCTGTGCTACTGTAGCTGCAATATCCTCGGTTTTCGTATTTGTCATAGACTGAATTAAAATTGGATTTCCACCGCCAATTACTTGATTTCCAATTGGAATAATCTTTGTCTGATTTCGATAAATCACTTTTTCCATTTCCTTCTCCTTAATCATAAATCATCTGCCAGTAGTTTCCGGATACCACTTCCCAGAGTCTCTAAGAAACAAATAAATTGCGAATGTCCTTAAATGTCACTAATATCATAACGATAAATAATAATACAAAACCAATTGCATGAACAAATGCCTCTTTTTCTTTTGGAATCGGCTTTCTTGTAATCAGTTCTACAAACAGAAACAATAATCTGCCGCCATCCAAAGCCGGAAATGGTAATAAGTTCATCACTCCAAGATTTGCACTTATTAATATAATAAAATTAATCACATTTAATATTACAGTAAAGATACCACCGGTTTCTTTTGCTTCCTTCATGGTATCATTCATCATGTTTGCTACACCTACCACACCAGACACCTGATTTACACCAACATTACCGGTAACCAGTTGCTTTAGACTGATAAAAGTGGTTTTAATCCAGTAACGGACTTCCAATATACTATATTTGATATTTGTTAAAAAATTTGCTTCTGTGCGTGTTAAATATTCACCTTGAATCTGATAACCACCCATGATACCCATCTGATACCGTCCTGTTACTTCATTCAATTTTGGTGTAACAGTGATTTCCATCTCATTTCCATCTCGCAGTACAGTTACTGTAATGGGTTCATCACTTGGATAGAACTGCATAAACGTAGTAACCTCACGAAAATCATAGATTTTGGAGTGGTTTAGATGAGTAATAATATCTCCTTCCTGTAAACCGGCTTCTTCTGCAGCTGAACCTTCATCTACAAAATTGATTTCACCAGTCAGATATCCAGCCATTCCTATTAAAAACATGGAAGCAATAAAAGCCAGTATAAAATTAAACAGGGGGCCTGCAGCAATAACAGCAATTCTGGACCAAATCGGTTTATTGGAAAAAGCCCGCTCATCTTTACAGTCTTCTTCATCATCTCCCAACATCATACAATAACCGCCGATAGGCAGACAACGAATGGAATACTGTGTATCACCACGTTTTGTTTTAAAGATGCAAGGACCCATTCCGATTGAAAACTCAGAGACACCAATTCCCGTCCATTTACACATCAAAAAGTGTCCCAGTTCATGTATCATAATAATAATCCCAAATACCAGAATGATCACAAGAATATTAATGACTGTGTTCAAATTTCCACCTGCTCTCAATATATTCATACGTCCACTGCTCCGTAGCAAGAATGTCATCTACGGATGGATTTTCAATCTTTTTATGTTGATTAATACAATCTTCCAGAATATCATAGATATCCAGAAAGCATATTTTTTTCTCTAGGAAACGGGCAACCGCGTATTCATTTGCGGCATTAAAAACTGTTGGAAAACTTCCACCTTGCCGTCCTACCTGGTAAGCAAGTGCTAAACCTCGAAAAACCTCCATGTCCGGCTTAGCAAACTGAATGGATGATAGTTCTTGAAAATCCAGTCGCTTTCCCGGTAAAAGTCTACGTTCCGGATAAAACAACGCATACTGGATTGGAAGCTTCATATCCGGAGTACCCAGTTGTGCCATAACGGCACCATCCCGGAATTGTACCATCGAATGTATAACGCTCTGAGGCTGTACTACAACTTCCACATCATCAATCCCAACCTGGAACAACCACTTCGCTTCCATCACTTCCAATCCTTTATTTACCATGGAAGCCGAATCAATAGTAATTTTACGTCCCATACTCCAATTCGGATGTTTTAACGCATCCTCAACAGTAACCTTGGATAAATAATCTTTATCTTTTCCTCGAAAAGGGCCACCGGATGCAGTGAGTAGTATTTTATCGATATCCTTATGACGTTCTCCATTTAGGCATTGAAAAATTGCAGAATGTTCGCTATCTACAGGAAGAATATCAACATGATATTCCTTTGCCAGAGGCATAATAATATGTCCTGCAGTTACCAGTGTTTCTTTATTGGCAAGTGCAATATCTTTTCCCGCCTGAATAGCTGCAATGGTAGGTTGAATTCCTATCATACCAACAATAGCCGTTACCAGGATATCACTCTTCTCCTGTACGGCCACTTCTAATAATCCATCCATTCCGGAAACTACCTTTACCGGTAAATCAGCTACCATTATTCTTAGTTTAGCCGCATTCTCTTCTTTCCATACAGCTACCAGTTCAGGTTGAAATTCTCGTATCTGTTGCTCCAGTAATGTTATATTGGTCCCAGCAGCTAAAGCCGTTACCTTTAAATCTTCACTATAATTTCGAACTACTTCTAATGTCTGGGTTCCTATCGAGCCGGTAGAACCCAGAATGGCTATTTTTCTCACCGTTTATTCCTCCTAAAAATACATGCGAAGCAAAAATGTAATCAAGTAATACACAATTGGTGCTGTAAAAATCATACTGTCAAATCGATCCATAATTCCACCATGCCCCGGAATCAAGTTGCTATAATCCTTAATT
>CAMEWU010000018.1 GCA_945946715.1 uncultured Clostridium sp.
ATACGAATATGGGATAGTATGACTACGGAAGCAGCTTTTTTGACAGTAGCAGTGGGTGGAATCGGAATTATAAATACCATACATAAAGGTTATGGCGAAGGAGTTGTGTTCAGTATACTGTTTGCAATGATTATTTCCTGTGCATGTTTGTTGAGTTTTGAGAATATATTTCGTATAGAGAATTCCTTTGACCGACTACAGGCTAATATTGAAGACTATTTGGAGAATAATTTAAAGAATCGGCTGGGACGTCCGCTGGTTAGTCGTCAGAGCCGAAGTCAGCATCAGGCGGCTGTAACAGTGGAGGAGCCTGTCGAAAGGGTCTCCGAAGGGCGGGCTGGTTCCCGCCCCTTTGATAAGGAGACCGATGCTGTAAAGTCAGCGGAAGAAAAAGAAGAGTATTCAGATCTTCCGGAATATGAGATGCGGGAGCTGTCTGAACGGGAGGCGGCTGCCGGACAGGAAGCAGAAGTCGTGGCGCAGGTGTTAAGGAATTTCTTCTCAAGTTGAGTGAAGAAAGGAAGAGAGGCGTGAAACAAAGAATACAAATTTGTATGTTAGTATCCGGGATATGGCTGTTGCTTGGTTTAGTCGGTTGTAAGAATATCAAGGTGGTAGAAATGAATCAAAGTGATGATGTCAGCTCTACACAAGAAGATGAAATGCAAAATGGGACGGATACAGTTGAGGATGGGCAGCAGGCATCGGAAGAAAATATACTGCCTGCCATCCCCTCTACAGAACAGATAGAGCGACCGGAAAGTGAATATGATGCTATCAGTAATCAATTGGAAGCATGGTGGTTTAAACGAAATGACCAGCATCTACCTTCCGGTTGTCAGGAGAATTTTGATATTAGTCAGTATCATGCTTATTATGTTAATAAAGAAGCAGGGGACAATGTCATTTATCTCACCTTTGACTGCGGATACGAAAATGGATATACAGCCGATATTCTGGACACATTAAAGGAACAGAATGTAAAGGCTGTTTTTTTCGTGACACAAACTTATATCCGAGACAATCCGGAACTGGTAATTCGTATGAAAGAAGAAGGTCATCTGGTTGGTAATCATACCATCACCCATCCAAGTATGCCGGGCTTATCCATAGAGGAAATGAAAGAAGAAGTTCTGGGATGTGCCTCCTATATGAAAGAAGCAACTGGCTATGATATGGATCCGTATATCCGTCCGCCAAGAGGCGAGTATAGTGAGAGGACCTTACAATTGTGTGAAGATATGGGATATTGTACGATTTTCTGGAGCATGGCATATCTGGATTATGAGGTAAATAATCAGCCGACTCCGGAGTATGTGGTACAGCATTTTGATAAGTATTGTCACCCGGGAGCAGTTCCGCTGCTGCACAATGTTTCCAGTGCAAATGCGACAGCACTTCCACAGGTGATTAATAATTTAAGAGAGGCTGGATATCGTTTTGGAACTGTAGATGAATTCTGCCATTTTTAGCAAAAACGGACACCTTGGTTAAAAATGAGAAAAACCGACGATTAATGCTTGAATTTCAGCAAGGCATTTGCTACACTAAAAGTTGCGGAGAAATGAGTATTGACAGGGAAAAGAAAACGATAAGACAAATATAAGGAGAGAAAGCAATGGACTACAATATTAGCTTTGATTACAGTAATGCGAAGTTCATGGTTTCAGATGATAATCTGAGAGCAATGAGCAAGCGGGTATTAGATGCAAAGGAAGTGCTGGTAAGCCGCACAGGTGCAGGTAACGATTTCCTTGGCTGGTTAGACCTTCCGATTAACTATGATAAGGAAGAATTCGCCAGAATCAAGAAAGCGGCAAAGAAGATTCAGAGTGATTCTGAGATATTAATTGTAATTGGTATTGGTGGTTCATATCTTGGTGCAAGAGCAGCCATCGAAGCATTGAGACATAGCTTCTATAATGTAATTGATAAAAATATGCGAAAAACCCCTCAGATTTTCTTCGCAGGTAACAACATTAGTTCCACTTATCTGGAACATCTGTTAGAGGTGGTTGGCGATCGTGATTTCTCGATTAATGTTATTTCTAAATCCGGTACCACTACAGAACCTGCAATTGCGTTCCGGTTATTTAAGCGATTATTGATTGAGAAGTATGGTGAGAAGGAAGCAGCTAAGAGAATTTATGCAACTACAGATAAATCCAAGGGTGCATTAAAGCAATTAGCTGATGCAGAAGGATATGAGACATTTGTAGTTCCGGATGATGTAGGAGGACGGTTCTCAGTACTGACAGCAGTTGGTCTTCTTCCAATTGCAGTTTCCGGAGCTGATATTGATAAATTAATGGAAGGTGCTGCATATTCCAGAAAGTACTGTATGGAAAATGATTTTGACAGTAACTATGCATTGCAGTATGTTGCACTTCGTAATATTCTGTTAGAGAAGGGTAAGACCATGGAGATTCTGGCAAACTATACCCCTTCTGTACACTACATTGGTGAGTGGTGGAAGCAGTTGTTTGGTGAGTCTGAGGGTAAAGATGGAATGGGTCTGTTCCCAACGGCCGTAGACTTCACAACAGACTTACATTCTTTAGGTCAGTTCATTCAGGATGGTACTAAGAATCATATCGAAACAGTATTAGATGTTCAGAATCCAAGAAGAAAGATTATTATGGAGCAGGAAGATAATGATTTGGATGGCATGAATTATCTTGCAGGCAGAACCATTGATTACATTAATCGTCAGGCTATGAACGGAACCATTCTGGCACATGTGGATGGTCAGATTCCAAACTTAAAGATTACCATTCCACACATGGATGAGTATTGCTTAGGTGAGCTGTTCTATTTCTTCGAGTTTGCATGTGGTGTCAGCGGTTATGTATTGGGTGTTAATCCATTCAACCAGCCGGGTGTAGAAAGCTACAAGAAGAACATGTTTGCTTTGCTTGGTAAGCCGGGCTATGAAGAAGAACGTGAGAAATTAAAGGCACGTTTAGAGCAGTAATTTTAGAAGACTATAAAAGCACTTGATTTTCCGGTATTGGGATGATAGTATAATATGTCACCAACCGAAGGTTGATGACCTGCGCGTGCATCAGCACGCTTCCAATGATAATGATAAAGGTGGTACTAAGTTGTACCCCTTGGAATTTCAGTGTTAAAAATAACCGCCTAGTTTTCCAGACAGGGGCGGTTATTTTGTGATTGGCAACGAGCCGAACGCGCATGCTTGCATGCTCACTCGGCGACTGCCACATCAGCGAGCAGGTTCTCCTGCTCGATTGTTTTTTATCGGAAATTATCTTATAAATAAGACCTATTAATGCGACTATAAATATTCCAAGCTGAATCAGCTCATCATATGTAACATACATAGGCATCCCCCCTTTCTCAAGGGGACAACTGTTCCCACAAATCTATTCTAACACTATACATAGATATATACAATATATAAAATAAAATCATACATGGCGGTTATGGTCTTTACAATTTGAGCAAGGTTCGTTAAAATTTGTTATAAGAATAATTTCGGAGAGGGAGAATATGGCAGGAACAATTTTATTGGTAGAGGACGATTTTGCCCTTGCCATGGGAACTGAATATGCCCTGGAGGCAGAAGGATATCAGGTACTTCATGCGGTTAACCTGGCAGAAGCACGCAGGCTTGCAGGGATTGGTGAAGAAGAGAGTGCCGGTGAAGGGAACCTGCCTGATTTAATCCTGTTGGATGTTATGTTGCCGGATGGAAGTGGATTTGAATTGTGCCGGGAGATTCGCAGTACCAATCAGCAGATTCCGATTATATTCCTGACTGCGGTAGGGGAAGAGGTCAACATTGTTCAAGGCTTAGAACTTGGAGCCGATGATTATGTCACAAAGCCCTATCGGGTAAAGGAACTATTATCCCGAATCTCTGCGAATCTGCGACGTGCCGGTATTGTAAGTCAAAACAAGCCGGATAGTTATAGTTTTGGAAAACATTGTTTTTTGATGAAGGAACTGCGGTTGTTATATAGAGGGCAGGTGGTAGAGCTGACCCCAAGTGAACTGCGTCTTTTGAAAGAATTAATTCAGAATGAAGGTTTGGTTCTTACAAGAAATCAGTTGTTAGAGCGGTTATATGATACAGGGGAAAACTTTGTAGACGATAATACGTTGTCTGTTTATATGAAGCGTTTGAGAGATAAGCTGGGGGAAGATGCAGAACGGATTGAGACGGTACGGGGCATTGGTTACCGATTTCGAAAAGAGTAGTGGTAATTAAGACAAGGATAATGATAGAACTTGAGAAGGTTGATGTATGAAAAGTAATTATGAGCGAAACAGATTTCGAGTGATATATGGGATAATATCTGTACTGTTTCTTGCAGTGCTTGGGTTTTGGTGTGTCTGGGCATGGGGAGAATTCTCTTGGGAAGTGGCAGGCGTCTTAGGTATTGCTGTGGTATTTCTGACAACTATTTACATCATCGTATATCGCATGTTGAATTCTGCCTATAAAAATATGGAGAATATATCCGGTATCATGTCAGATATTATGGAAAAGGGAATCGAACCCCCAACTGAGGAGTATAAGGAAGGAACCATTGGAGTCTTATACAGTAACTTTTATAAAATGGTTTATGCATTAAAGGATAGCAGGAATCGGGAAATGGAGGAGAAAATCTTCCTGCGGGATATTATTTCCGATATTTCGCATCAGTTAAAAACGCCGTTAGCTTCCTTAAATGTGTTTGTAGATTTATTAGTGGAGGATAAGGTAGAAGATGAAGCCAAGCGAAAGCAGATGCTTCGGGAAGCACAAAACCAATTAAACCGAATGGAGTGGATGGTACTGTCCATGCTGAAGCTTGCCCGTATTGAGGCCGGTGCCATTCAGTTTGAACGAAAAGAAACCCCATTGCTCCCATTGCTGTCGGAAGCTGTACAGGGTGTGGAATATCTGACAAAGGAACGGAACCAAAGCATTACACTGGACTGTCCGGAGGATAGTATGTTGTTTTGTGATGGTGATTGGCTGGTAGAAGCTGTCATTAATTTATTGAAAAATGCATCCGATTATTCAGGGGTGGGGAAGCCCATTCGACTGGAGGTGGAACAGACAAAGGTGTATACCCGTATCTATGTAAAAGACGAAGGACCGGGTATTCCCGAGGAGGAAATCCCGAATATATTCAAGCGGTTCTATCGGATTAATCAGGAGGTCAATCCGAATAGCGTAGGAATTGGACTTTCTCTTACGAAATCGATTGTGGAAGGCATGGGTGGCAGTATTCATGTGAAGAGCAAAGTGGGAACGTATACTTGGTTTATATTGACATTTGTAAAATAGGAAATCGTACTTATCTTACAAAACTGTAAGATAATCTGTCACCGAACTGTAATATGGAAGAATTATAATGGGTATAGTTGAAAGGCTATACTCATTTTTTATGTGCAAAGGCAGATGAAGCAATTGGGGAGGAAACTATGGATAATTACAGAAAACTTGCCATTCGTTACTTGAATATGAATAAAAGACGAAGTGCTATTGCTATTTTTGGTGTGGTAGTTACAACGGTAATCCTATTCACATTTTTAAATGTAATGTGTGGTCTTTTGGAAAATGAACGAAAAAGAGAACGGGAAGAAGAAGATTATGAGATGCTATTTTTCCTGCAATCGAAAGAACAGGGAGAGCAGATTTTAAGTGACAGCCGGGTAAAAAGTGCTTATATTGGACCATATTTTGATTGGTCCTATAGTGCACAAGATGAAGTCCTGATGCATGCAAATACATTATATGTAAATGTCACCCAGCCTTATCGTATCAATGCAATTTTTAATGATATTTGCCGGAATTATGGCGTAGAGGGTGAAATCAATGAATATCTGGCTAACCTGTATTTTCAGGGAGTAGATAAAGAAGGTATGGTTGCAGCAGCATTATTCGTATTGCTGGTTGCTTATATTTTTGCCATATTCGGTGTGGGAATTGTAAGGAATGCCATTCAGTTATGTGCCTTGGAAAACATTCGGGATTATGGAAACTTACGGTGTATAGGTGCCTCCAAAGGGCAGTTAAAGAGTATCATTTATTTCCAAGGGGCGATTTTGGAGTTAATTGGTATTGGAATTGGTGTCGTGCTGGGAACCATTGTGAGTTATATAGTTGGGGCAGTGTTCCATATGGAGATAGGCTTCCATTTGATTGGCGTTATTTTAATACTGATTGTTTTCATGGGCGATTTATATTTCACCATGGGCGAAAACAGTAAGCTGATTACCGGTATGTCACCCCTCAGTGCCATTCGGGGAGAATACCGGATTAAGAAAGAAAAAATTAAACTGCGGGAGCATAATTTGTTTGGGAAAATATTTGGAGTTGACGGGGATTATGCATATAAGAGTCTAATGCGGAACCGGAAGCGGTTTTTCCGGACCGTTGCGGCTATGGTATTCGGAATTGCCATGTTTATTGGAATTGCCGGAGCTGTTCACTCCATCAATGAGATTATTAAGGGACAGCTTGCTGACTATCGCTATTACCAGATTTATTTTGAACATAGACTGGGACCGGGTAAAAGCATTGAGGAAGTACAAGCTACATTGCCGTCCGCAAAGCAATTGGAACGTTTGACGCAATTAGAGGAAGTGACAGAAGCAAAACGAATCTATAGTTGCGATATCTGGCTGGCGGATACGGAAGATTATTACCAGCATTATACGGAGGAATTCCTTACAACTACATATGGTGGCGATACCATGGCAAGAATACATGAAGCCTATCAGAGTGCAAGTGAGATAGAAGGCAAAGCCAGAAGGTTAGATGCTTTGGCAGCGATTGAGTGCTATGGATACGATGAAACCGATTATGCAAGATACGAAACGGCTCTGGTGGAAGGGACGTTGGATATCAGTGACCATGGTGTGGTTATTGTGAACCAGGGCAAAATGGAAAAGCTTGAGGAATTAACGGAGTCTTTGGCAATTGAGTATGTGGAGGCTACTATTACCGATTATCATGTCGGAGATACCATTCAGATTGTGAACATGGAGCGATTGAATTCTATGGTACAAGCGGAATGGGAACGATTGGACAAAGAAGCAGAAGAACGAGAGGAACAGCTACAGAAGGAATTGGTTGGAAATGAACAGGAACTCCATCAGCAGGTAGAGGACTTGGAAAAAGAAATCAATCTTGAAAAAAAGGTAGCCAGATATAATTGCTGGCAGGAGCTGATTTCACAAGGGGATTATGAAACCTATACCATTGAAGGTATCGTAAATGCAGATGTGAACCGGAGCGGAAGCTATTTTCGTATCATTCTTCCATTGGAACAGTATTTTGCAATGACCGGTACAGATGAAACCATGAATACGGGAATGCAGTTTCATTTTGACAAAATCCCGATGAACAAGAATCTGTCGACATTATGCTTCGAAATTCTGTTGGAAGATCTGGATGTCAATGATAATCACATAGGATTGGATTATTCCGATTATGTCTGGATGATAGATGAATTGACGAACATGAAGAAGGGATTATTCTTTGTTCTTCTGATTGTAATCTTTGTTGTGTTGATGGCATCACTGAATTTTATCAATGCAACGGCCAGCAATCTACATTTGAGAAGAAGAGAATTCGCTCAGCTTCGAGTGATCGGAACATCCAAGGAGCGATTGGTGAAAATGGTATTATTAGAGGGTGTAATCACAACAGTGATTGCCAATATTTTGGGAATATTATTGGGTACCGGTTTATGTATCTACGTGTTCTATTTTGTTAATTTGATAAATAAATTGGAATTTCATTTTCCATGGCTGGCGAGCCTTGGTTGTATCATTGGTTCATTCTTATTGCTGTGTGGTGCCATCTATGTACCAATGCGGAAATTAAGTCAGAGTATGGTAGAGGATTTGACAACAGGAGGAGACTGATGGAAATAAGGGAGTTATGTTAGAGAGAGACATGAATAATTGAAAGATATAAATATTAGAAGGATATGGATAGAAGAAGGATGGCATAGAGGAAAGTTAGAAAAGCAGGAGGAACGGATTATGGATATTGTAACAATGGAACATGTAACCAAAGTATATGGTGAGAATGATACAAGGGTCTGGGGCTTACATGATGTCAGTCTGACCATTCAGCAGGGAGAAATCGTATCGGTGGTAGGAGCCTCCGGTTCCGGTAAGTCGACTCTGCTCCATGTAATGGGTGGGGTGGATGCACCGACCAGTGGAAAAATTGTGGTAGATGGTAAAGATATTACCAAGTTAAATGATGAACAGATGGCGGTATTCCGTAGAAGGAAAATTGGTTTTGTCTTTCAGGCATATCATTTGATACCTGTGTTGTCGGTAGAAGAAAACATTACAATGCCAATTTTACTGGATCATAGAAAACCGGATAAGGAATATGTGGAACATATCATGGAGATGTTAGGCTTGCAGGATCGGAGAAAGCATTTACCGAATCAGCTTTCCGGTGGACAGCAGCAACGGACGGCCATTGCAAGAGCCCTGGCCAACCGCCCGTCCCTGATTCTTGCCGATGAGCCTACAGGCGCATTGGATTCCAAGAATGGTAGTGAGGTAATTGCTTTGCTGCAGAATTCCGTCAAGCAGTTGAATCAAACCTTAGTATTAATTACCCACAACATTGACTTGGCAAGAGAAGCAGATCGTATTATCAAGATTGCAGACGGAGAAATTGTAGAAGAGTGAGAGGAGGAACCGTCATGAAACCAAAAGCAAGAAAGATAATTGGAATTCTGTCATTTATCATCTGTATGTATGCTGCTGTATCCGCATCAGGTGTCCAGATGGTGCAGGCAGCGAATCCCAGAGTAATGGTATCCGATTATTCCATTGAAGAGGGAGAGGTGCTGGCAGGAGAAGGATTTACTCTGCATATATCATTAAAGAATACAGCGGCAAAAGCGGTAAAGAATGTGAAGCTTACCATCACTACGGAGCAGGGGGAACTGTTACCGGTTGAAGGAGCAGGAACGGCTTATATTGATAAAATAGATGCAAATAAGGAGACAGAGTTTGTCTTTTCGATGATGGCAATTGAGGGTTTGCAGGAAAAGTCATATAAGCTTTCCCTAAAGACAGAATATGAGGATGGAAATGGCGTGGAATATACGGTGGAGGAAGCGGTATTTATTCCGGTCGGTTTGGAGCAACGAGTATCCGTGACGGATATTTTTATTCCGGAATCGTATATTGCATTAGGAGATACGGTTGAGGTGACAGCGAAAGTAAACAATTTAGGAGACGGAACCCTATATAATGTTACTGCTCGTTTGGAAGGAAGTAATTTTGCAGAAGCCGAAAGTTATATTGGCAATATTGAATCCGGAAAGAGTGGCACGATTGATGTATTGTCTAAGGCAAGTGCTGTGTCAAAGCAATTTGGGGATAAAAACGAAATTATTGTTACATATGAAGATCGAAAAGGAACTGTGCATGAGGAGAAGTTTGAAATCGGCGTATCGGTTTCAACGCCAACATACGAGAATCTGGAAAAGGTTAAGGAAGAAACCAATACCGGAAATGTTGTGAAAACCATTTTAATTATTGTTGTAATTATGGCAGTGGTGGCGATTGTTGTGTGGCTAATGATACGACGCTACCAGCGAAAAAAGAAGATTCTTGAGGAGTTTTAGCCTATGGGATGGATATGGCATTTATGTCTGGCGAATATGAAACAACGGGGAATACGGACGGGACTTACGATTCTTGGAGTGGTAATTGGTATTATTTCCATTGTATCATTGCTTGCTATTAGTCTGGGTGTAAAAGAAGAGTTACTGAACATGGCTGGAATTGAGGGCAGTGTAACAGAAATTCGTGTATTGGGAGTCACCGATGGAAAGCGTAAAGACCGGATGTTGACAGACCGTAAATTACAGGCGTTCACAGATTTGGAAGGCGTAAAAGCAGTATACCCGGTCATTTCTGTGGATACCTATGTTACCTATGAGAATTATATTGGCTATTGGAGTATTATGGGAGTACCGAGGGAGTATCTGGAGGGCATTCCGGTTAAGAATGAAATTCAGGAAGAAACCAGTCAGAGAAAACCGGAATTGCTGGTAGGTAATCAGGTAGGATACTTTTTATATAATAGTGTTTCAGACAATACCTATGCTGAATTGCATGAAGGGGAGGACTGGGATTTTACCGGGAATATAGTGGAAGTACAGTTTGGCTGGGAGGAGGACAGCCCTTCCGGTCGATTGACAATCGGGAATATGACCAGGGATAATTCTTATTACATTTACTGTGATATTGATATGTTAAAGCAATATTTGAAGCAGATGGCAGATGGGGGAGCAATACCGGGGCAACCGGTGAATGAAAACAATGAAAACTATAGTGAGTGGATTTATAGCAGTGTTATTATTGATGCACAGGACATAGATTCTGTAGATGGACTGGTAAATGATTTACAGGATATGGGCTATCAGGTGGAAAGTAACAAGGAAATGGTGGACTATGTACAAAGAACGGTAAAAATCATCCAGATTGTCCTCGGGGGAATCGGCATGATTGCCCTGATTGTGGCAGTGATTGGTATTGGCAACACCATGACAACTGCAGTCTATGACCGGATTAATGAAATTGGAATTCTGAAGGTGTTGGGCTCTGACCCGGAGGAATTATTATATTTATTTCTTTTAGAATCAGGGATTCTGGGAGGACTGGGAGGCTTGATTGGCATTCTGGTATCTTATGGAATTACAGAATTATTTGTGAACAAACTGGCAGTAAAGCTGATGGAGCTGCCCAAGGAAACCCAATTGGCAATTATTCCATGGTGGCTTGCGGTATTCGCATTCTTTTTTGCTGTAATTCTGGGAGTACTGGCAGGGTTTTTCCCTGCAAAATGGGCAGCAAAATTAAGACCGATTGATGCGGTCCGAAAGTAAAAGAAGAGAGCAATTCACAGGGATACGAACGAATCGGCAGATGAAAACAGCATCTGCTGATTTTTCGTTGCTTATTTAATGGAAAAGTAGTATATTTATATGGAATATATTTATTGATTGATTAAAAAAGACATAATACGGATTTGGGGAGAAGACATGGAACAGGAAAGCATTACACTTTTCCGCACTTGTAAGAAAATCGCCCGGGAAATGGATGCAAATGGTATCTTACTGGAAGGAGATTTTAGTGCAGTTGAACAATTGAGAATGGATTTGCGGAATTTCTTTTGCTATCTGGCTATTTCGGATGGACTGGTACAAAAAGAAGAGATTCGTTATATAAATAAGTTGCTTGAATATGAATTTGATGAAGAAACCATTGTGGATTGTATTCGCAGGCATAAGGTGACAGATAAGGATTTTTTGAGTAGTCCGCCGCTTTCTTTACACTATTTTTTAAAGGACAAGAATATCCCTGATGTAGTATATCAGTCCAAATATTATGATATCCGTAGTCTTTATTATCATACCTTTCAGGAACTGGGACGGGATTTCATTGCCTGCAATCGCAGGGTAGATGATAAAGAGATACGGGCGTTAACCCGGTACCTCTTAATGCTGGAAAGTCAGATAAACGGGTATAAGAAATTCGGTGATGATAGGACAGAAGTTCCGGATACTCTTCCATTCCGGACAAAAGAGGTTTCTCAGAATCAGCAGGAGGAAGAAATTGCATTTGTAGGTACGATTACGGAAGCGTCACCGGAGGGGTATGATTTAAACGCTTTAATGAATGAGCTGAATGATTTGATTGGTTTGGCAAGTGTTAAAAAAGAAGTGAAGAATATTGTTAATTTGCTTCAAATTAATGAAATGCGTGTTCAGAATGGTTTGAAAAAGGCACCGGTTGCAAAGCATTTTGTATTTACCGGGAATCCTGGTACCGGTAAGACAACGGTTGCCAGACTGCTTTCGAAGATATATTGTGCGTTGGGTGTGTTGTCCAAGGGACATCTGGTTGAGGTTGACCGTTCCGGTATGGTAGCCGGATATATGGGGCAGACGGCACTGAAGGTAAAGCAGGTAGTAGATAAAGCAAAGGGTGGCGTTCTTTTTATTGATGAAGCGTATGCCTTGAGTAATCATGGACCGGAAGGAGATTTCGGTCAGGAAGCCATTGATACCCTGAATAAAGCCATGGAGGATTACCGGGATGATTTAATTGTCATTGTTGCCGGATATCCGGATTTAATGGAGGAATTCATTGATGCCAATCCGGGCTTGAAGTCCCGGTTTAATAAAACCATTGATTTCCCGGATTATGATGCAGAAGACTTGTATTCCATCTTTACATTTATGAGTAAAGAACAGGATTATCATATCAGCGAAGAAGCAAAAATTCGCCTGAAAGAAGTATTAAATGATATGATTGCCAAGAAGGATAAGAATTTTGGTAATGCCAGAGATGTCCGGAATTATTTAAGTCGGGTGATTGAACGACAGGCAAACCGGCTGGTAACAGTGGGGGCAGTAAATAAGGAGCAGTTACTGACCATTGAAGCAGAAGACTTATAAGAGAGCTGGAATGAAAATCATGATTCAGAAAAATATTGACCATGAGGTCCTTTAAGCAGAGGATAGGAGATAGCATGAGTACAGAGCAGGAAACTGCGGTTTCAAAGAAACCGGAAAAGCCGAAAAAGATATTATTAAAAAGTCAAATAGAGAGATATCTGAGAATCCCATTTTTTCTATTGATTCCATTAGTAATTTTTAATGGGTTTATTTATGCTGCAAAAGTAGAAACGGGTATAGTCTTTACGATTTGTTTAATTGCCTATGCATTAATTGTAGCTTTTGTCTATGTGCATAATAAGCCTAATATTATGACAAATCTGATTAGTTTTGCCTTTGAACAGGGACAGGTTCAGAAGGAACTTTTGAAGGATTTGGCGATTCCTTATGCATTGATTGATTTGGATGGCAGAATCTTATGGGCTAATCCGTTATTTTATGGAATTATTGGAACAGAAAAACCTGGTAAAAAATCAGTTACACAGTTATTTCCGGAGATTACCAGAGAATTGTTTCCGGAAAAGAATAATATGACGGAATTTGGTATGCGGTATCAGGATGGCTATTATCGGGTGGAGATGCGTCGCGTAGTAGTACATGATATTTTACCGGATGAAGTAGAGGTTGAAAAAGAAGATGGATTAATTGCCATGTATCTCTTTGATGAGACAGAATTACGGCAGTATATACAGGAGAACAAGGACCAGAAGCTGGTGTCAGGGTTGATATATATTGATAATTATGAGGAAGCTTTGGATGGTGTGGAAGAAGTCCGTCGTCCTTTGCTGACGGCACTGGTAGACCGAAAAGTAAACAAATACATGCAGAATATTGATGCTATCGTTAAGAAGCTGGAAAAGGATAAATATCTGGTAGTATTCCAGCAAAAGTATTTGCAACAGCTTCAATCTACTAAGTTTGCATTGCTGGATGAGGTGCGTTCCATCAATATTGGTAATGAAATTGCAGTTACTTTAAGTATCGGACTTGGTGTCAATGCACCGTCTTATATTCAGGCATATGATGCATCACGGGTGGCAATTGATTTGGCATTGGGCCGAGGTGGTGACCAGGCAGTTGTAAAGGATGGAGAACAGATATATTACTATGGTGGCAAATCACAAGGGGTAGAGAAGAATACCCGTGTGAAGGCGAGAGTGAAGGCACATGCCCTTCGGGAAGTGCTGGAAACGAAAGACCAGGTTGTTATTATGGGGCATAAGATGCCGGATGTAGATTCTCTGGGGGCTGCGATTGGAATATACAGACTGGCAGCAGCAATGAATCGAAAGGCACATATTGTTATTAATGAAGTGACAGTGTCCATACGTCCGGTTATGAATAATTTTATAGGTAATAATATGTATCCGGAGGATTTGTTCATTGACAGTGAACAGGCTATGAATCTGGTTGATCAGAATACAGCACTGGTAATTGTGGATGTAAACCGCCCAAGCTATACAGAATGTGAAGAATTATTAAATATGACGAAATCAGTAGTGGTCATTGACCATCATAGGGCTATGAGTGATTCTATTCAAAATGCGATTTTATCTTACATTGAACCATATGCTTCCTCTGCCTGTGAGATGGTTGCAGAGATTTTACAGTATATTATTGATAAGCCAAAGTTACGACCAATCGAGGCAGATGCCATGTACTCCGGTATTTTGGTTGATACAGATACCTTTGTAACAAAAACCGGTGTACGGACATTTGAGGCAGCATCATTTTTGAAACGAAGCGGAGCGGATGTAACAAGAGTACGGAAGATGTTCCGGACGGAGATGGATGTATACAAACAGAAGGTTGCCGGTGTAGAAAATGCAGAAATCTTTTTGGAAGATTATGCCATCGGAACATTGCCATCAGAGGGCGTAGACAGCCCAACAGTACTGGCAGCACAGATAGCAAATGAATTATTGGATATAGATGGTGTAAAGGCATCCTTTATGCTGACAAAGGTGAATGATACCGTGTATATCAGTGCTCGTTCCATCGATGAAGTAAATGTACAGGTCATTATGGAACGAATGGGTGGCGGAGGCCATGCAACAGTTGCAGGTGCCCAATTACAGGGTTGCACATTGGATGAGGGCAAGCAACAGCTACAGGAAGTATTAGAGAAAATGACAGTGGAAGGAGATATTTAGTATGGAAGTTATTTTATTGCAGGACGTAAAGGCACTTGGAAAAAAGGGTCAGATTGTAAAAGTGAATGATGGATATGCAAGAAATTTTATATTGCCAAAGAAGCTGGGGGTAGAAGCAAATAGTAAGAATATGAATGATTTAAAGCTTCAGAAGGCAAATGAAGAAAAAATAGCAGCAGAGCAGTTAGCTGCAGCAAAAGCATTGGCAGAGGAATTAAAAGATAAGGAAATTGTATTGACTTTGAAAACAGGAGAAGGTGGAAAAACCTTTGGTTCTGTATCATCAAAAGAGATTGCAGAGGCGGCAAAGAGTCAGTTAAGTTTAGATATAGATAAGAAGAAGATACAGTTAAAAGATAGTATTAAGTCTTTGGGTGTACACAATGTAGCAATTAAATTGCATGCAAAGGTAACAGCAGAATTAAAAGTGAAAGTAACAGAAGGTTAAGGTTGAAAGATTACAAATCATGGAAGAAGCAGTAATTCGTAAAACACAACCAAATAGCGTAGAATCGGAGCAGGCAGTTTTGGCATCCATGCTGATGAGCCGGGAAGCGGTTGTAAATGTAGCTGATATGCTGACCAAAGAGGATTTTTATCAGCCTCAGTATGGTGCTATTTTCGAGGCAATGGTAGAACTTTATCATGAAGGAACCTCCATTGATTTAATTACACTGATGGAACGGCTGAAAGAGAAAGGCGTACCGGAAAATGTATACAGTATAGAGACCATGCAGGAACTGATGAGCGTGGTTCCTACATCGGCAAATGCAAAAAAATATGCGGGAATTGTAAAAGACCGGGCAAACATGCGCCGAGTTATTAAACTGGCAGAAAATGCAGCCAATGACTGCTATTCATTAAAAGATACATCAACCAATATTCTTAGTCATATTGAAAATGAAGTGTTAGAGATGACACAACAGGGAAATGCCGGTGACGATATTGTTCCTATTCGGGAAGTGGTAGATAATGTGCTCCGGAATATTCGTGAGGCATCCAAGCAGCAGGGAAACATTACCGGAGTTCCAACCGGATTTATTGACCTGGATGACATGTTGACAGGACTTCATGGTTCGGAACTGATTCTGGTGGCAGCCAGGCCGGCAATGGGTAAAACTGCATTTGTACTGAATATTGCGGAGTATGTAATATTGAAAACAGATGTACCGGTTGCTATTTTCAATTTCGAAATGAATAAAGAGCAGTTAGTACAGCGTATGATTGCCATGGAATCACAGGTAAATTCCCAGAATATTCGTACCGGTAATTTACAGGATGACCAGTGGATGAAGTTGTATGAGAGTTCCAATATCATCGGTGGAACGAAATTATTTATTGAAGACCAGTCCAATGTAACCATTGGAGACATTCGAAATAAATGTCGAAAATTAAAGCAACGGCATAATGTAGGCTTGATTATCATTGACTATTTACAGTTGATGAGTGGAAGTGGCAGAAGTGATTCTCGTCAGCAGGAAGTTTCGGAAATCTCCAGAGGGCTTAAGGTGTTGGCAAAGGAATTAGATGTGCCGATTATTGCACTATCTCAGTTGAGTCGTGCAGTTGAAGCCAGAACCGACCACCGGCCAATGCTTTCTGATTTGCGTGAATCCGGCTCTATCGAGCAGGATGCGGACGTTGTTATGTTCATTTACAGAGAAGATAAGTATCGGGATGATTTGCCGGAAGAGGATAAGAATAAGGCGGAAATCATCATAGCCAAGCAGAGAAATGGTGCGACAGGAACCATTATGCTGGGATGGCAGGGAGAGTATACAAAGTTCGTGAATTTGGAGAAGAGTAGAAGAGGATAAATTAAGGGTTAACATAATGCCTGCGACCGCGGTTTTAAGGATATATATTCCCTCACGACACGCTTGCGCTCTGGCCAGCACGTAGCGGTACGTAAGGCTGTGCATCACAAATATCATGGATCATTGATTACAAAGCACAGCCTAAGTACCGACGTGCTTCTAAGGTCGTTGCGTGAACATATATCCTCAAAACCGATGCTGTAGGAATGGGTAAGAACCATAATTTATAAGGAGTATATTATGCCTGAAACATTTATGTTAGATATATTCGTTAATGAAATGATGAACTACATTCGGCTCTTACTTATGATAATAGTAATGCTTAGTCTGCAGCATTTAATTTTTCTGGAATACAATACTGAAAAACAAAAAAAGATCACGAAAATCATTATTTTTGTATACATTGCAATTATGATTGTGCTTTCTCTTCTTATGAGTTTTATCATTTCAAGTCTCATTTTGTATATAATTAGAGCCATATGGAGCTTTCTGATATTTGTCCCATCTATATACAGCTCGATCACAGGGCGAAAAAAAGCCAAGTGGTTGGGTCTGTTCATTTTTGTTCCGATGATGGGATATTTTGACTCAATATTTGCGCTCCTAGAATTGCCGGTTACAGTTGGATTCGTTCCGGAAGAAAATGAGAATGTTTTCGAAATAATTGTGTGTTCAGTAATATTAGCCGCTCTGGCACTGCTGATGTACAAGAAGCCTCCATTTCTCCGCCATTTGGAACGTGATATCGAAAAACGAACTCTGAATGTTTTCGAAGAAATAGGGCTGTGGGCTGTGGGAATATGGCTGGTTATATATTATGCATTTATTCCGAAGTTGTTTCCGGATATTTCGTCTGTGCTCAATGCATATCTCGGCATATCAAACTTCATTGTGGCTGCGGTCATCATCCTGTTGATTGTCGATTCCAACCATAGAAACTTTTACTACAAGCAGAACACTACGCTGCAAAAGTCGCTTATAACGACAATGGCTGATCTCGTTGAAAACCGCGACGAGAACACCGGCGGACATATCCAGCGTACCGCAAAATATGTAGAAATAATCGCACGAAAGCTAAGAAGTGAAAATAAATACACCCATATTCTTACCGACAAATATATCGAGGACATGGTAATAGCTGCACCGCTTCACGATGTTGGAAAGATACATATTCCCGACGCAGTGCTTAACAAGCCCGGAAAGCTGGACGATGACGAGTTCGCTATGATGAAGTCCCATGCCGCTGCGGGCGGAAAGATTATCGACCGAGTTGAAGACAGCGTAGGTGACATCAACTATCTGCGAATTGCAAAGGAGATGGCGGAATACCACCATGAGCGAATGGACGGAAAAGGCTATCCCCACGGCATAAAGGGAGAGGATATTCCATTGTGTGCAAAGATTCTTGCGGTAGCGGACGTATTTGACGCGCTTATATCAAAACGTTGCTACAAGGAGCCAATGCCTCTTGACAAGGCATTCACAATTATTGCGGAGGAGAGAGGCTCGCATTTTGATACTGACGTTGCAAATGCGTTTCTTGAAAGCCGTTCAGAAATAGAACAGTTTATCAATGAATTATCCATCGAATAATTTTGAATCTAATTATTTAGCACCAAACCCTCGTGTGAAAATACTTGCAGGAATTGCTCGTTCAACCATATGGACCGCGGAGTGTCTCGCAAATTCCAGTAATACGCTCTGTTGCTGTGCCTATTTTTCTGCGATATACTCCTTCAAAAAG
>CAMEWU010000019.1 GCA_945946715.1 uncultured Clostridium sp.
GGAGAATCATATACATCCTCTGTACGGGTATACTCTACGTTATAACCCATCTGTTCCAAGATATTGCCAACTGCCAGTGCCAATCTTAAATTATCATCTTTTTCCAGTCGTCCATTATGAACGGCACCGCTATCACTTCCGCCATGTCCTGCATCTATCATAATTGTTGCTGCCATACTGCTTTCCTCACATCATTTTACCATATCAATATATGATATGAGTTTTACAGATATTCGGTGCCAATTCCATATTATGCATTTGCATTTTTTATAAATTTAACAAACTCTTCTTTTGGAAGTGGCTTTGAATAATAGTATCCCTGTATGTATTCACATTGTAAATCAGAAAAAGTTTTAACCATCTCTGCTGTTTCCACTCCCTCAACAACCGTTTCCATACCCATGTTCTTAATCATCTGTATGGTATTTTCCAATACAATTCTCATTTTTGTATTGCCTTCTACATTTGTAAAAGATTTATCCAATTTGATTAAATCAAACGGCATTAATGCAATTCGCTGCATATTAGAATATCCGGTTCCATAGTCATCCAGGGAAAAACGAATTCCCGCTTTTGTCAGATTCTTCAGATTCTCCATCATGATATTCTGGGAGAAAGAATATGCCGTTTCTGTAATTTCTAAATTAATTGACCGAGTTGAAATCTGATACTTTTTCAACATTTCTATAATTTTCCGGGAAAGTCCCTGTTCCATACACTGGGCAACGGATAAATTCACTTCAATATATTCCATTCCAAGTTCTTTGAATTCCTGACTGGCAATAAAATGACATACCTCTTCCAGAACATATTCCCCAATCTTATGGATTGTACCATTCTTTTCTGCCGCAGGTATAAAAACCTCCGGAGATATAAAGCCATAAGTTTCATCCCTTAAGCGTAATAGTGCTTCTGCCGATTGAAACTGCTCTGCTTTCACTGAATAAATCGGTTGATAATACACTTCAAACTTATGATTGGAAATTGCATTCTCCAAAATTCTGTCAATATCCCGTTTTACATCGTAATGTCCTACTCGTAACAAAGAATCTGCATAAAGCACCTCTCCCACATATGTTTCTGAATTCAAAGCCTTTCCAAATGCGAACAAAGAATCTACATCTGAAATATCTTCCGGACAATTTACAATACAAACACAAGCGAGGAGATTAACCTCCATTTGCTTTAGCTTCAAATTCGGTTTCAAATACTCATTCAGTTCTTCCGCATAAGTCTCCAATTCATGAAAATACCGTTCTTCAAATGTCAGACGGAATGTACCATTTCCTATATAATACATATCCGTCTGTATTTTATGCCTTTTTACGAGGTCTGTCAGTATCCCGGTAACCTGATAAAGCATTTCCTTCATTCCACTATAACCTATCATATCACGAAGTGCTTCGTAATTTGCAATATTAATCAATATCAGTTTTACCGGTTTTTCATTTTCAAATGAACGACGCATGTCTTCGGCATATGCATTCAGGCTTCCCAAACCGGTTTCTAAATCAATTCGCTCCTCCGGTCTCTGAATTACCATAACAATAAGCAGCAGGCAAATCGACTGCACAAACATTTCCACTAAATACTGTGGGAAGAAAAACTGAATCACTGTAGAAAAGATACCCATTGGAAACATCAGAAGAAGTGACAGATATCGCAAGGGTGGTAATAACTTCCGATACCGGCACAGATATACAATTCCGAATATCAGATACAACACAGTCGTTATATAAAGCAATGGGAAACCCAAGCCTCTTGTATAGGTATCCTGTTCATCTAAGTAGAAGATAATCGGAACAAACAGATTCACTATTAAAGCAATATTTACAATGGTAATAGGCAATATCAGAACAATACGCAATATCAGACTATTGCGGATTTTATGCCATGTATCCGTTAACGAGATTAGATATAAAATGTAAATGGGTGTGGTCCAATTATGAAGTAACAAATAAATAGTATGGGAAATGTATTTCCCAAGTACATTTCCCATACCCATATTATCCAGTTGGACAGCACATATATCTGCAAGCACCACAACCAATGACATTCCAATCACGGCTAAAAGATAGTGATTTTGCCTGCCTTTTGTCATTTTTCGAAGCCACATGGATGCAACCAGCACTACTAAAATTACTGCAGCACTATAATCAAAATATAAAATCTTTTCCATATGTCTCCTCTCCGGAAGCTAACTAATTATTCGTTCTCAACAGCCGGTTTCTTTACTGGTTTTGCAACCGGTTTCTTTACGGTCGGTTTCTTTGCAACTGACTTTGCAGCTGTCTTTGTATTAACTGTTTTTCCCTTTGCCGGTTTTTTTGCTTCCTGTTTTTCCAAATATACTTTATTATCTACATAATCATATTTAAATACTACAACAGAAAGCGGAGGTAAGTCAATGGAAATATACTGTTCTCTTCCATCACATTCGCCCTGAACAGCCTTGATAGACCGCTTATTGACTCTGCCTTCTCCTTCAAATTCAGTATCATCTGAATTCAAAATCTCAGTATAGGTTCCAAGACAAGGAACACCAACCCAGAATTCTTTACGCTCCACCGGTGTAAAGTTGCAAACTACCAGAATTTGATTTTCAGCTGTCGAACCCCGGCGGATAAACGATACCTGACTGCGCTCGTTATCATCACAGTTAATCCACTCAAATCCCATAGGATCACAATCATTATAGTAGAATGCATCATACTTTTTATATAACATATTCAGTTTCTTTACAAAATTCTGCAATCCCTTATGTCCCGGCTGATCCAAAGCAAACCAATCCAGACTTCTTGCCTCACTCCATTCTCTGGTCTGTCCAAATTCCTGACCCATAAACAACAGCTTCTTACCAGGATGTGCCCACATAAATCCATATGCGGTCTTCAGATTAGCAAACTTTTCCGGTATCGTTCCAGGCATCTTATAGAGCATAGAACATTTCAAATGTACTACTTCATCATGTGAAATAACCAGTATAAAATTCTCTGAATATGTATACATCAAACTAAAGGTTAATCGGTTGTGATTAAAGGAACGGAAATATGGATCCAGTTTCATATACTCAATAAAGTCATTCATCCAGCCCATATTCCATTTATACAAATATCCTAATCCTTCCATAGATGCCGGTGCCGTAACTCCTGCCCATGCAGTAGACTCTTCTGCAATCATTAAAGCTCCCGGCACTCGTTCTTCCACGATACGATTCAAATGTTGCATAAACGCAATGGCATCCAAATTCTCCTTGCCGCCATACTTATTTGCAACCCATTGTCCATCCTGCTTTCCATAATCCAGATATAACATAGAGGCAACAGCGTCTACCCGCAATCCGTCAATATGGAACATCTCCAGCCAAAACAGTGCATTAGCAACCAGGAAATTCTGTACTTCATTTCTAGCATAATCAAAAATGTAGGTTCCCCAATCCGGATGTTCACCTCTTCTTGGATCCGGATGCTCATATAGCGGCATTCCATCAAAACGTCCCAAGCCATGTGCATCCCTTGGAAAATGAGCCGGAACCCAGTCCAAAATCACATAAATACCATTCTTATGCATATAATCCACAAAATACATGAAATCCTCCGGCATACCATATCGTCTGGTCGGAGCATAATAATTGGTTACCTGATATCCCCAAGAACCATCAAATGGATATTCAGCGATACCCATTAATTCAATATGGGTATATCCCATTTCCTTTACATAAGAAGCTACCATAGGCGCCAATTCCCGGTAACTGAAAAATCCATTATCACTGTCTTCAATCTTCTTTTTCCAGGAACCCAGATGCATTTCATAAATAGACATTGGCTTCCGCAGGGAATCTGTTCTTTTTGTTTTCTTCCGTTCTGCAATCCATTCGTCATCTTTCCATTTATACTTATTCAAATTCGTTACTACGGATGCATTGTCCGGACGGAACTGACAGCAATTTCCATATGGGTCTGCCTTATAAATCAGCTCATCATACCGGGTTAAAATCTGGAACTTATATACTGCACCTTCCCCAACTCCCGGAATAAACAATTCGTGGATACCGGAAGTTCCCATCAAATTCATCGGGTGCAATGCACCATCCCACATATTAAAATCACCTACTACACTCACTCGGCGTGCATTTGGTGCCCAAACAGCAAAATATGTACCTTCTACCCCATCAATCTTCATCGGATGGGCACCCAGTTTCTCATATATCTGATAATGCTTGCCTTCACCAAAGAAATAAATGTCTACATCACTAATTTGTGGTTCAAAAGCATAAGGGTCTGCTAATGTAACTGTACTTCCGTCTTCATAAGTGGTCTCAAATACATACTTGTTATATGTCTTTTTAGGCAGATAGAGTCCAAAGAAACCGTTTTCTCCCACCGGTTCCAAATCTTTTCTATTCTTGCCGGTATTACTCATGACTGTTACCCGGACTGCATGTGGTTTATAAGCAGTGATTACCTGTCCGTCATAATAATCATGTGCACCTAACAATTTCCCCGGATTGTTATTCTTTCCAGCAATTAATTCATCATATTGAATCCAGTTAATCCAGCGTTGTAATTTTTCATTCATTACTCTATACCTCTCTTCTTTCTATACTTTATTTATTCTACAACATCTTCTCTAGGAATAAATTCCATACATAAATTGTCTTACCAGTTCCCATATGGCATGAGGATTCGAAGCCGATTCAAGGGAAGAATCCCTTTCATCCATTACAAGAATATAGTTATTGATTATTCCTTGAAATGCAATAGCAAACTGTTCCTGTCTGCCATTCATATTCCCCAGCTTATCACCGGCTTGCAAGAAAAACCCTGTTGTGATATGAAACATGCGCTTCATATATGGATACACAGCCTTAAACGCTTCATTCTCCCTTGCCGAATAATTCAGACTCAACAGCAAAAAGTAAAATTCCCTGTCCTCCTTAGCTATGTCAACAAGTTCACATGCCAGTGCATACAGTGTATCCTTCGGTTCTCCCTGATAATCCCTTGCAATACGCTCTAACCGGTCACACACAGGCTCACATCGTTCTTTCAACAGTGCCTCTAATAATCCCAGCTTACTCTTAAAATAGTAATATAAGGTTGGTTTTGTAACACCAGCGGCAGTTGATATCTCTTGTACCCCTACTGCATCATATCCTTTCTGGTAAAACAAATGAATCGCACAGGACAAAATCTTCGTCCGATTATCTGTTTTATCCTCCAATCCCACATCACTCCTTATAGCCCTTTTACCTTCTTAGATATCTATTAGTATACCAATCGGTATATTTCTTGTCAACGACGATTGACAAATGTTTTTCCTATGTCTATACTAGTTAATGTACATAACATATTTATATGTTAAATAAAAGGAGGACATACTTATGTGGGCTTACGAAAGCGTGTTTTATCAAATATATCCTTTGGGATTCTGTGGTGCACCCTTTGAAAACGATGGTATACCGGAATCCCGTATTTTAAAGGTTCTTGACTGGATTCCCCATATGCAAAAATTAGGTATCAATGCAGTTTACTTTTCACCGGTTTTCGAATCGGATACCCATGGTTACAACACTCGGGATTATACCAAAATTGACTGTCGTCTCGGTACCAATACGGATTTCAAAACAGTCTGTGACGCTTTGCATGAAGCAAGAATCAAAGTGGTATTAGACGGTGTATTCAATCATGTAGGCAGAGGTTTCTGGGCTTTTCAGGATGTACTTAAAAACCGTGAGAATTCCAGATACAAAGACTGGTTTGCCAGAATTGCCTTTGATGGAAACTCTAACTATAATGACGGATTATGGTATGAAGGCTGGGAAGGCAATTATGATTTAGTCAAGTTGAATTTAAGAAATGAAGAAGTGATTCAACATATTTTATCCTGTGTACAAGGCTGGGTAGATGAATTTGACATTGACGGTCTTCGACTAGATGTATGCTACTGTCTGGATAAAGATTTTCTGAAACGTCTTCGGAGCTTTGCAAACCAGGTAAAACCAGACTTTTTGCTGCTAGGCGAGCTGCTACACGGAGATTATAACCAGTTTGTCAATGATGAAATGTGCCATAGTGCTACTAATTACGAATGCTACAAGGGATTATTCTCCAGCTTTAACAGCATGAACATGTTCGAGATTGTTCATTCCTTACTGCGTCAATTCGGACCGGAAAACTGGACTCTTTATCGTGGTAAGCATTTGTTAAGTTTTGTAGATAACCACGATGTAACCCGAATTGCCAGCAATTTAACTAATGAAAAACATTTACCACTTATCTATGCCTTAGCATTTGGCATGCCCGGCATTCCATGTATCTACTATGGAAGTGAATGGGGTGCAAAGGCTCATAAGAGCGAAGGTGATCCTGCTCTTCGTGCCTGCTTTGATACTCCAATTGAAAATGAATTAACAGAATGGATTGCCAAGCTTGCAGAAGCCAAAAAGAACAGCAAAGCATTAAACTATGGCGGATTCAAATCTCTGGTATTGACCAACAAACAATGTATCTTTGAGCGGGAATGTGATAATGAACGGGTATTAGTTGCTATTAATGCTGACGAAAATGCCTACACTGCTCATTTTGATGCAAGAGCCGGACAGGCAACTGATTTAATTACCGGTGAATTACACGATTTTGGTGGTGGCAGTGAACTACCTCCATATAGTGCATTTTTCTGGAAAACTGAGTGTTAATTTTTAGATATAAAATTTTAAGATTGTCTATGCAAAAACCCGCTATGTGAACCATAGCGGGTTTTCCTTTATAAAACTCTATTCATCTTATCAATCAGTAATTGCTTCTGTTGTAGTTGTAGATTCTTTCTCCGTAGTAGTCGTTGACTCAGATGTTCCATTACCGGAAGAATCTTCTGTAGTTGACTCTGCTTTTGTCACAACTACATTCATCTTTATTTCATTATTATATTTTATTCCATCCAGTTCTTTAAATGAAACTACTGCCTGATACGTACCTTGGTTAACGAAGGAAGATACATCAATGGTCGGTTCCAGCATCTGCACTGTTAACTTATCTAAATCCGCTTTTAATCCAACCACTGTTACTTCATAATGTGTCTCATTACCTGAAATATCGTATTCCATACCTTCCATAGATTCTATAAACTGAATATCTGCCTGCCGGATTGTCAAAGTCTTTTCAATCAGTTTTTCAATATTAATCTTGACCGCAACCTCCTGGGTCTTATCTGCAACTACGATATCCTCAGGAAGATAATTATTAATATCTACCGTAGCTTCTACATTCTTGTCTGCATCTGTAACGTCAATATCATTAATGACGATTTCTTTTACTGTACGCAGATTTTCTTCATCGCCTGCAATCAGAACCGTAGTTGGTTGATACTCAATATTCCCTGCAATACTGTAACCATCTGCCACCTCTCCTACCGGTTCAATTATAATCGGCACTTCCTTTGTCTTCTGAATGGATACCTTGACACTTACTGTCGTATAATTTGTCACAATCTTGTCAGTATCAACTACTTCTCCATCCGCATCCAGAAGAATCAATTTACCCCGAGTAGAAATGCTGGTATTCAAACCTTCAACATCTATCTCTACACGGACAGTCTTAATATCCTCTACCTTACTGGCTGCTCCTGTAATCGTAACCATATTCGGGGTAGCGGCCGCACTTACAACTGCATATCCCTGCTGGGTTTCCCCAATCGTTACAACACTAATTGGAAGCTTCTGTTCTCCCCGTTCTTCGATGTCAACCTTCATCATACTGTCAACAATAGAAATACTAATCTCTTTCCTTACAGATGCACTAACCGCATCAACAGTAATCTGAACAGAATTCGTAATAGATAGTTCTGATAAATCTGCAGATGCCATAAAATCGTCTGCAGTTAACTTCTCAATTACAGAACGTCTTCCTTCTATTTTAATATCCACTGTTTTTCCCTGTACAATCTCATAGACCATATCCTGATTGGTAATTGCCTCTTCATAATACTAACAGGAATTCCTGTGATTGTTTTTGTAACAGAGTAATCCTCAATATTGGCTACCAGAAACCATACCAGAAAGGAAATCAGGACAGCCATTATTTTTAGACCCCAGTTTTTAAGAAGTTTTTCCTTCATTCTTTTTTCCTTTCCACAACCGGAACCGTTTTACATCCAGAGACTTATTCTGAATATAAGATAACTTTTTCTTCAAATTATCTGCATCCAGTCCCCGGAACAGTTCACCGCCAACTGCAACCGAAACATCTCCCGTTTCCTCTGAAACAATAATTGTCATGCTATCTGATACTTCACTAATTCCGATACCTGCCCGATGACGGGTTCCCAGTTCCTTATTAATCTCCATACTGTCTGATAACGGAAGATAACAAGTTGCTGCAACAATCCGGTTATTGCGCATAATAACAGCTCCATCGTGCAATGGAGTATTATGTTCAAATATATTCACTAACAACTGACTGGATATGACAGCATCAATCGGAATACCTGTACGTTCGTAATCACCAAGTCCTACATTCTGTTCAATGACAATCAAAGCACCTGTCTTATTTTTTGACATCTCGTAAACTGCCTTTACAAGTTCATTGGTTGTCTTTGCTGAGAACCGTTCTTTTCTATCATTACTTCCACTGTCAAACAGAGAAGATATAAAGTTCTGTTTTCCTAATTGTTCCAGTGCTTTTCGAAGCTCAGGCTGAAATATGATAATAATTGCTATAATACCAACGCTGATTGTATTCCTAAAAATCCAGAGAATGGTGTTTAAGTCAAAAATTGCCGCAAATAACCAACAAAGTGCCAGCACTGCAATCCCCTTAAACAATGTCCATGCCCGAGATTTTTTAAACCAGCATATAATTTGATAAAGCAGGAATGAAATTATAATAATTTCCAAAATATCTGTAATTTGTATTTTGGGAAAATAAATGGTTTTAAAGAAACTGTCAAACGCATTTAAGATATTTTCCATTTTCATTCCTCCTTTTCTTTTTTATGTGAACAGATTCCGTATCAGTTATTATTCGGATTTTACTTTCTGTTCATTAATCTTCTTCACTTTTACATTCTGTTCTGCAACCCGTACCTTTGGTACAGCTTTTACATAATAATAAAAATCGTCATCTTCAAACTGTACAATCTCCGTTCGGCTGTAATCCAGAACGCCCTTAAAGAACTGCGCCACAATTGCTAATAGAGCACCACCTACAGTTCCCAGGAAAATAGTCAAAATATTGATATCTGCTTCTAATACGATTCCACCAACTAAAAACAGAATAATATTTATGATGGCACCTGCACCAATGGCAATCATCCATGAATACTCAAAGGACTGGCGATAGATAATATATGTGACAACAATCACCAGTATGAATACTATAATAGTCAATAACATTGCTTTATCCTGTACCAGACCATTCAGTACAAATGTAAAGTCCTGAATATTCCCTTCTTCTGAAACCGATGTAAGCAACTCAGCCAATTCCTTAACATGTACCGTAAAATAATAATAAATAATTCCAAAAATCATCGGCACGATTCCTACGGGTCCTACAAATATACCGATTATAATTGGTATAATATAATGCAACTTCAACATATATAAAAATGGCATAATAATAACAATCCATCCATACTTTGGTGCAAAACGCAAATACATTAAGTACATCAAAACAAACATTGCTACATACAATAAGCCAATTTCCAAAGAAACCACATACATATGTGCAAATCCCACCAGACCTGCAATTAAAACGATTAATTGAATTGGCAGGAACGCACAGATTAGTGACACGATAAATACTACAGCCGGACTCTTCATCTGCGATGAATATCCCATAATATTATTATAAGAAATCAATACCAATAATGTACCGATAAACTTTATAACCGGAATTGCGAATTTTTCGTACTTTCTCATAAACTCTTTAATGGTATCTCTAATATTGATCAAGGTTGTCATTTACTAACTTCACACTCCTTCCTGCCCGTTTTTCTTCTAATTCTTTTTCTTCTTTATCATACATTTCTTTTAACTTTTTCAGATTATGATTATAAATAATCACGTCCGGTTTAACCTGTTCATACCTCCGGGCGTAAATTATCCGTGCTGCTATCATATAAATCAAAATGAAAACCACATACAGGATGCCCAGCTTTGTTGCTTCTTTCATAAAATCTAATTCATTCAGGCTCATGAGCAAATCTTCTGCATTTACGAGTACATATATTGCCAGTAGCATAATAAATGATACAGTTGCAGCTACCACTGCTTTAAACATATTATACCGCACATAATCCCGTTTATAATACTTGCTGATATTTAACTGTTTTTTTCCTTTTTTGGATTCATATATGGCAAGTTTTGTCATCAATTCAACTTTCTCTTCATTTATCACATCTCTCACCTACTCACTTCAATTATCTTTATAACCATGATGATTCCCAGTACAATACCACAAACAATAAGCGCATAACTTGCAGGCGATAAGGAATTCGAACTAGCACATACAGACGGATTGTCCGGGTCTATCAATACAGTTACTGTCTCTCCAACATGACTTAACATCCCATGACTTGTCAGATGAACATTCGGATACTTCATTCCATTATATTCATAGCTTACATAT
The DNA here is from genome assembly GCA_945946715.1 of uncultured Clostridium sp. GTDB lineage: Bacteria > Bacillota > Clostridia > Lachnospirales > Lachnospiraceae > CAG-632. Next base: position 10,626 of record CAMEWU010000019.1, read on the forward strand.
ATATCATAATATTCTCCGGAATCACTGCCTGCTGATACATGTTTTGAAACCTGTGAAACAGTTGCCTGTACCTCTACTGCCTTTCTCTCAAAGCTTTTAGACTGATTCAGTCTGCCAAAACCTGAGATTACCAGTCCAATACTGACTACCAGTCCCAGACACCAGCCAATTAACTTTAGCATTTTTTCATCCATACCTAACTCCTCATTTCAAACACAATAAAAAAAACCAGACACTATTGCTGATATATTACATACTATACCATATCAGTTTGCCAAATACCATAAGTTTTTTTGTCTAATATTCCATCAAAAAACAAATCATAAGGCAGCTCTAAAGATTTCAACAATATCATCTTTGCTAAGAGGCACAAAGGAACCCTTGGAACCTTCGCATGCTTTCTGTGCCATAATTTCAAAATTCTTGTCATCCGTAATTCCCACTGCTCTTAAATTCGCCGGAAGGCCCATGGTCTCAAAAAAGAATTTCTTTAAAGCATCTATACCTGCATGTGCCAGTGCCCAGTCGTCATTCCCCGTTAATCCCCATACATTTTTTGCAAAATCCACAAAATTACTTAGTGTGTCTTCATTAAGGATATGTTCCATCCACACAGGTGTAAGAATTGCCAGTCCTTCCCCGTGTGTAATATCATAAAATGCACTCAACTCATGTTCCATTGGATGAACACACCATGCCGGTTCACTTCCGGTACCAACATTACCGTTAATTGCATGGCTTCCTGCCCACATCAGATTTGCACGTGCATCATAGTTGGTTGGATCATTTAATGCAATCGGACCATTTTTAATCATAGTACGAAGTAATCCTTCTGCCATGAACTTCTGACAGTCTGCATTTTCCATGGTAAAGTAACTTTCCATCGTGTGGCTCATCATATCCGCTGTCCCCGCAGCAGTCTGCTTTTTCGATACAGAATATGTATATTCAGGATCAAGAATCGACATAGTTGGCACCATGTATTTGGAGCCGGTTCCCCATTTTTCATTTTTCGAAAGATCCGTGATTACTGCAAATGGATCCATTTCTGTTCCGGTCGCTGCTAATGTCAAAACATCAAAGATTGGCAACGCATCCGTAATTTTATTTGAATCTATTACTAAATCCCATGCATCCTTATCATACTTTGCCCCTGCAGCAATCACCTTTGCACAGTCAATGGTACTACCACCTCCAATTGCCAGCACCATGTCAATATTTTCTGTTTTACAGATTTCAACACCTTTACGTACTGTTTCAATTCTTGGATTTGGTTCAACACCACTCAGTTCAACTACTTCTATATCAGCATTTTTAAGAATTGACATTGCTGTATCATAAATGCCGTTCTTCTTAATGGAACCTCCGCCATATACCAATAAAGCCTTGTTTCCATAATTCTTTAATTCTGTCAGATAGGAGATTGTACCCTTTCCGAAATGAATGATAGTGGGAATATGAAGTGTGAAATTATACATATGTTATGTTCCTCCTTATATCTTCTATACTTTTCAGTTTCCAATATTGATCTCGTACGTATTGTATGTTGCTGAAAATTCTCAAACTCATCGTTTTCACATTAACATCTTCATGCAGATTCGTCAATTTTAATCTGTAACTATAAATTCATAGCTTTACGAATCAACTTTTCAAAGCTCTCCATAAATCTATTATCATCTTCTTCCGTTCTTTTTCGTGGCCCTTTTAAATGGTTTTTGGAGCTACTTCTTCTTGCCTTTTTTCTCAGATGCCTCTCCATCAACATCTGATCTATATTATCATCCGTGTACCATTTCCCTGACTGATGAATGGCATATGCACCTTTCCCCAGTGCCATGGCTGCCACTCCGTAGTCCTGTGACACAACAATATCACCCCTATGACATATACTTATTAACTTATAATCCACAGCATCTGCCCCGGCTCCAACTACAATTACTTTGCTGTACTCTGAACGCAAGACATGATTCGTATCGCAAAGTAATGTGACAGCCACACCATACTTTTGCGCCACCTCTTCAACAATATGAACTACCGGACACGCATCTGCATCTACGAATATCTGCATATTACTCCTTCTCTTCTTCATTTATACTTCTCTAATTCGTTGATAATCTGCGGCATGGTAAGTCCATGCTCATCATCTGTCTTTGCCAGCATAATTTTAGTTAGATAGCTTAATTTCAGTTTCTGATTTGCTCCTTTGGACATAAGAAATTCCTCCCATTTTACAAATTCACATTATTCAGCAATCGCAACATAAAGCTTTACATGGATTTTCATCCTCTACTGTGTCTCTGTATATTTTTTCAGTTCTGCTTTTAGGTATTCGTATCTGAGTCGCTTCTCTTCTTTGGCAAAATGCACCTCACGATACTGCTCCGGATTATCTTCATAATCGAGAACTTCATCACCAAACTGCTCGCTGGTTAAGTCAAATCTGCAATTACCAATTACGTTATAGCAATGATAGTTACCACCGCTCCTTAAGATACCGTACACCTTACCCCCGAAAATATCCTGTGCCAAAAAAGCTGTAATCGAACACTGTCCAAGTGTCATATTCTCCTTTGTCCAGCCATCTCTCATTCTCGGTGCACAAGTCTCAGCACACCAGATATTAGACAATGCATCATATAAATCGACGGGTGTTTTAATTCCCTTATATTCATCTGTAATCGCAGGAGTAATTGCATTCTTCCATCCCCAAAACTTATATTCCATCATTTACCTCCCATATATGAGGAAATTCACGCTTTGCACTCTACTGTAATTCGCTCCATCTACAAAGCTGTTTTCCGGTGCTTCGTTGGCAGTTCCGTCCGGTGCCGTTATGGCACAAATACCATTCGCTGTTATAACCATTTCCACTCGTGTAATATGATATGAATAGATTCCTTCTTCACTTTCGATATTTATTTCTTCTGGGAACCATTCTGTAACGTCCAAAGCTTCCGGTTTACCTCCATTGGCGTAAATCTCAGTTGCACTTTGGAAGTTTTCAATGAAATATTGATCAATATCGGCTTTATGTGCCTGGAAGTATTCATTTTCCAGTCTTTCCGTCTCACTATCAAGCTTTGCGTTTCCTGATGTAATCGTGGTGTTTGGGGTGCTGGAATAACCTCCACTTCTTTTTCCATCACCCTCCGTGAATTTTTCATCTGATACGAATAAATAAATATCTAGTGTAGAGGTTTCAATAGCCGTGACATCATTGTATATCCGATTTACCTGTAGCAGACATCTTTCATTTGTATCACTCGTTTCTACATCCTCAGTTTCACTCGAGCCTGAATCATTATCACTTCCTAGGATTTGTTCTCCGGTATCGTTAATAATTAAAACCTGTCCTGCATGAAGCTCGGTACTTCCATTTGCATAGCCTACCCATACGATTCCATCAAACACTTCAATCACAGTCTCATTCCGGGTTGGATCGTACGCTACAGAAAACTTGGTTCCCCTGACACTCATTGTGGCATTCGGGGTATTCACTTCAAAGTACGATTCATCATTTAACTTATTGTCTATTGTAAACAGTGCTTTGCCGTACAAAAGCTCGATACGAAGCATTCCTGCCTTTTTATTACCTTCCGTGTAAAGAACAAAGCCTGTATCTCCCTCAGCTCCTATGTGCTTATCATCATCAGCGAGAAGTTCCAGAAATGCACCAGTTTCTACGGTTACAACATCGTAAGATACAAGCTGCATTCCTTCGAATATCTCAAGACTATTCTGCCCATTCTCATCTTGCCTGTCAACCAAAACAGAACCGGAATAGTCTTCGACTTTGATTAATCGATAGCTTTCTTTTGAAGTAGCCAGTAAAATGATAACAACTAACACAATTACTGCTATTACAGCCGCTATACATATTTTAATTACTTTGCTCTTGTTTTTCATATAACTTATTCTCATCAGTTAACATCCCTTTTGCTTCTAGAATTCTTTCAATTGCCTGGGCAGGATCCATTGTGTGATAAGTTAAAAATAATCCCCGCAATTCTTTTGGTTTTACTATTTTATATACCTGGGCTGAAGATAATTCATGCCTTGTTCATCATCCTCTATTTGGTTCACTTTGTTCTATTAGCCAAAATCAATATTTTTTCATTTTTGGCTAATAGAAAGAGATTGCCACCAATTGTGACAACCCCATTTTCTACTTGTACTTCCTTAACAATCTTTCCCACTGGTCCATAAAATATACAATTCCACAATCACCTGTGATATCGGACGTTCTAAGCGTATTATTTAACGTCTGTAGTTTCTTCTCGGTCTTTGGTTTCATATACTGGATAAATTTTTATGTGATGTTATCTATTTCTTTGTGAGTTCAACAAACTGCAATTTTAGAAAGAGTGCGACAAGTAGCACTCTTTCTAATTACATCCACCTCATTTGGTCCAATTTTCAAGTTTTATTTCTTTTACTCTCTCAAACTCTTTTATATTATTTGTAACAATCGTATATCCTAATGATTTAGCATGACCTGCAATCATCATATCTAAAGGTCCAATAGGCGTTCCCGCCTTCACTAAATCTGCTCGAATTTTTCCATAAGACTCAGCTGCTAAAGAATCAAAGTTCATAATCTCAATATTTGCCAATAACAAAGCTAATGCGACTCTGTTCTTTTCTATCGCTTTACTCTTTTCAGCACCATGTACCAATTCGGCATAAGTAACAGAAGAAATACATATCTCTGCCGGATCATGCTCTTGCAAACGGATAAATACTTGCTCCGGTTTATGCTTAATAGCATAGATACATATATTGGTATCTAACATATATCTCATAGTTCTTCACGCTCCTGTTCCAAACTACCATTTCGTCCATCTTCCATAAAATCATCAGAAAACATATCTATTGCCTGCATAAACGAGTTCCATTTATTTGTCTTTGGCATTAGTAAAACTATATCACCGATTCGATTCACTGCTACTTCATCTGTATTAAATCTACATTCTTTAGGAAGCCTCACTGCTTGACTTCTTCCATTTTCAAAAACTTTTGCTGTCATCATAATAACCAACTCCTTTCTTATACTATTAGTATATATCAAGATATATATCTTAGTCAACAAAATCGGAATCTTTATTCATATTAGTATCCATTTTCATTTGGATATAAATCCATAAACGAACTACAATATCCCACAACACAATCATCGTAACCGCAACGAATACCAAGCCATATTTCAGATAATGTCTGATAATCTTCATAATATCTTCCTCTTCAACCAACCTACTACTCGACTTATTTCACCACTTTCTGTTCTTATTTTCAACTAACCCAACGGCTATAACTAAAGAATCAGATCATAACAAACATAAAAATAGAAAGTGTCAATGACCTCTACGGAATTCACCTTTACTGATTTCCTTTTCACTCATATCTATGGCTTCTAGCAGGCTTGTTCTATCCTTCAATACTTCCCGGATTAAGCAAGAACTCATAAATGTTCACTGTTAAAATTCCGTTCTCATCATAGTGTGTTGGAACTATATCTTTTGTCACCACAATTTTCTTGAAAGAATCATCTATTTTCCTAAATGGTCGTATCTCTTGATTTCTTTTTGCTTCATCAGGAAGCGAATAAACCGACTGAATATAATATCTTGCAGATCCAAGATTACAAACAAAATCTACTTCCAAAGCTTTTCGAACTACTTTTCCATCTTTGTCCTTCTCCGCAATTGGCACCACGCCTACATCTACACTTTCCAGAACCGGGCAGTCCAGCAGAAAAGAATTTCTTGTATATAGTTCCGCAATCATCTGACAGATTTTTTTCTCGTAGATAGATAATCCTTTTCCTTCACATTCGCAAAGGACAGGCTGATCACCGGATAAGTTCCCTGGATCTGTCTATACTTCTCATCCTGCCAGATGGAAAGCCCCTCAAACAAATCACTACGATTTGCATAGTCTATCGAGAAAAACTGCTCCACCATGCTCATATTCAGAGTCTTTCCAAAACGGCGGGGACGGTTAATAAGCGTCACACTGTCATTGCTCTCCCACCACTCTTTTATAAAGGACGTTTTATCTACATAAAAGCACTTTTTTTTCTATCAGTTCGTTAAACTGCTGGATTCCAATCGCTACATTTCTTGCCATCTTCCTACCTCCACGCCCCCAAAGGTCGCTTCATGCTGCTTTGGGAACAAAAACCGCTATACCAAGTTCCTTTCCTTAGTATAGCGGTTTTCTATTAAAATTACAATTCGTATCTGTTAGGGTATGTGCCTTTTGTCATGTTTTGTGACAGAGGGACACTCCTTGTGCCAAAAGAAACGTCCCTACTGCACCCATGCGCCGGATGCGCTTAAACGGTAGCCGCCGATGACCACGTCATGGGCCATGGCTCCGTTGGAGTACATGTAGTACCAGTTTGCTCCGTCCCAGATCCAGCCGGTCTGCATAGCTCCGCTGGCATTCATATAGTACCAGTTTGCTCCGTCCCATACCCAGCCGGTTTTCATGGATCCATTCTCATCCATGTAGTACCAGGTGCCGCCGTCTAAAACCCAGCCGGTTTTCATGGATCCATTCTCATCCATGTAGTACCAGGTGCCGCCGTCTAAAACCCAGCCAGTCGCCATAGCTCCGCTGGCATTCATATAATACCAGGTGTCCCCATCTAATACCCAGCCGGTTTCCATGGCTCCACTCTCATCCATGTAATACCAGGTGCCGCCGTCTGATACCCAGCCGGTTTCCATGGCTCCGCTGCTTCCCAGGTAATACCAGTCATTGCCGCTTTGATACCAGCCGGTCTCCATATATCCGGCAGCGTCGAAGGCATACCACTCTCCCTCGATCTTAGTCCAGCCGTTAGCCGGATAGCTGCCGTCCTCTGCATCATACCACCATTTTCCATCGTCTAGCTTCCAGTCACCACCGGTGAGGCCCATCTCCTTAGCAGGGGCGGTATTGTCCGGGGTGCTATTGTCCGGGGCAGAATCGGAACTGCCTGCCGCACTTATAGTGATGGTAATGGTTGTGGTAGTAGAAACCCCATTTGTATCAATGGTTGCAGGGCAGTTTACCGTACCATTTAAGGTTACGGTCTGCTGGGTTAATACAGACTGGTCATAGCTTCCGCCTGCCGGTGTGGTTGTATTCCATGTGACCGGTGCACTACTTACCGTATTACCTTCTGTCACAATACCAACCGTTGCAGGCAGATTCATAGCACTATAAGCGGTTCCGTTCGCTACTGTTATTGCCTGAGGTGCTGTGATACTTGTTAATTTATCCTTTGCTGTGGCAGGAAAAGCATATGTTACTGTAAGTGTTCCGTCAGCATTCTTTGTGACACTTGTTGCGGTATTGCCTGATACGGTAGCTGTCGTGGAATCAATAAATTCGTAGCCTGTATCTGCTGTAAGTTTAATACTTGCAGTGTAGCTTGTATTGTATCCTACTGTGGAATCACTTGGTGTCCATGTAATCTGTGGTGTGGTACTGCTTACTCCTGT